>NZ_JABUZD010000034.1:0-50886 GCF_014897875.1 Halomonas sp. 3A7M | reverse complement strand
GCTACGGGTCTGAGCGCACGATAAATTTTGAATAGCCACTTAGCACCCGTTACTTTTCATCTATAACGGGTGCTTTTGGTGTTTTTAACGTTTTTTTGGAATCTAAAAAGATGGTATTAAAGAAACACTTATTATCAATCTAATTGATTCATGATTTTTTAGCGCATAATGACTAATACGCTAATTGTTTCTTTTTGTTTATTTTAAAGTCGCTGGTGATATTTTGTTGCCCATTTTCAAAGGCTGTTATATAAAAGCTTGTCTTTTCTTTAGGTGCTTGGTTAAGTTGTTTTTACACTAATTTGTTGTAAAATAAATTAACAATATGCCTAGTGTTTAAGAACTAGTTTCTCTCTTTAAGTTAATTAAAAAAATGGCGTGCACTGAGTGCACGCATTACTGCGTACACATCAATAAGCGTCTTTATGGGTGCTTAACTCGCTGGCGCAGTATTCCCAATGATGCTTGGTCATTAGAGGAGTAGGGATATGAAAAAGTACGTAGCGGAGTTAATTGGTACGTTCTGGCTAGTATTGGGCGGTTGTGGCAGCGCGGTGTTAGCAGCGGCTTTTCCAGAAGTCGGCATTGGCCTATTAGGGGTGTCGCTGGCCTTTGGTTTAACGGTTGTTACGATGGCGTATGCGATTGGGCATATTTCGGGGTGCCATTTAAATCCTGCGGTATCGGTAGGACTTTGGGTGGGAGGGCGCTTTCCTGCTAAAGAGCTGCCTTACTATATTGGTGCGCAAGTACTGGGTGCCGTTGTTGCCGGTGGCGTGCTGTATCTCATTGCGAGTGGCCAAGCTGGGTTTGATGTGTCGGCTGGGTTTGCATCTAATGGCTATGGAGAGCATTCACCCGGCGGTTATAGCATGACGGCGGCGTTACTAACGGAAGTCGTAATGACCATGATGTTTATCTTCATCATTATGGGGGCAACCGATGGTCGTGCACCTGCAGGGTTTGCGCCGTTGGCGATTGGCTTGGGCTTAACGCTAATTCACCTGATCAGCATTCCGGTGACCAATACCTCGGTGAATCCAGCGCGTAGTACGGGCGTTGCTCTATATGTAGGAGATTGGGCGACGGCTCAGCTGTGGCTGTTCTGGATAGCGCCTATGATCGGCGCAGCGTTAGGGGCACTAGCGTATCGCTTTATTGCTCAGCCTGAGGCACTCATAGCGCCGCCATCGCCTTCTGATCATGACGATGATCTAACGGGTAAGATCGTTCCCTAAAGCGGTTCTCCACGATAGTAGTGCCATAAAAATAGCGAACCCACGCTACGCCAGGGGGCCCAGTGTTCGACTAACTGGCGAGCCTGTTTAGGCGTGGGTTTGTCTTCCAGTTTTTTTAGACGGCCAAGCGCTATACGTAAGGCAAGGTCGTCGGCGGGAAATATATCCGCGCGTTGGAGCGAAAACATCAGGTAAATTTCGGCGCTCCAGCGTCCAAAACCACGTAGTTGAGTGATGGCGGCAATCGCCTCGTCATCGCTCAGCATGGCCAGCCCATCGGCGCTGAATGTGCCTGCAAGCTCTGCCTCCGCCAACCCTTTGGCATAGGCTACTTTGCGCCAGGAAAGCCCTGCATCACGCAGCGCTTGGTCTTCAACGTCGATAACTGCTTGCGCGTGCAATTCAGGTAGCAATGAAGTGACACGCCCCATAATAGCGCGCGCTGCTTCCGTCGAAATCTGCTGGCTAACAATCGTATTAAAAAACGTTGCGAAGCCTTGATCGCGTTGGCGCGGCGCAGGTGCTCCCACCAGTGGATAAGCACGGGCAATATCGGAGTCTGCTTTAGCCAGTGCCTCCATGGCGTACTCGATAGTCTCTAGTGTCATGAACATTTCACCTGCTTATAAGTTTAAAAACACACTAACAAAATTAGGATATTAGCGTTGTAATCCGTCGGAACTGCCTCGTTCGCTCGCTAACTTTTTTGGTGTTGCGTATTTCTACTTTTGTCTAATCCTGCGATCATTTGCAGCTATACAAGACCGTTTTGTTAAGCAGGTGTTGAATGCGCCTGGGGGAGAAAAGTATGCAGGCGTCGTCATCGGGATTGGCACGTAACCCGCGGCTGGCAGAAGTCGTGTTGGCGTTAGGCGGGTTTGGTATTGGCACCAGCGAATTCGTCATTATGGGGTTAATGAACCGTGTTGCGGAAGATCTCGCCGTTACGGTGCCTCAGGTGGGCTATGCCATCAGTAGTTATGCCCTGGGCGTAGTTGTGGGCGCGCCGCTGATATCTGCCTTTGCAGCGCGGGTACCTAAGCGTGCGTTGCTCATTGTGCTGATGTTGGTCTTTGCCGTCGGTAATATCGCCAGTGCCATGGCGCCGGGATTTTGGTCATTTGTTGGGCTGCGCTTTATTGCCGGGTTACCCCACGGTGCTTACTTTGGCGTAGCCGCTTTGGTAGCGGCTGGCGCAGTGCCGATTGATCAGCGCGCACGCGCTATTTCTCGGGTAATGATGGGCTTGACGTTGGCGATTCTGATTGGCGCGCCGTTAGGCACCTGGACAGGTAATCTGTTTGGTTGGCAAATCGCCTTTGCAGCCGTAGGCATTATTGCCCTGTTGACCGCGCTATTGATTCGTCTGTGGGTGCCTGTACAGCCGTTCGATGCCTTGGCAAGCCCGCTACGTGAACTGTCGGCATTGATAAAGCAGCGTGTGTTGGTGACGGTGGCCATTGCCTGTATTGGTTGTGGCGGTATGTTTGCTATTTTTAGTTATGTGATGCCTACGCTTACGCAGCAAGCGGGTATGAGTGAAGCGCTGGGGCCGCTAGTGTTGGTCATCTTTGGTCTTGGCTCTATCGCTGGGAATTTAATTGGCGGTCGTGCAGCGGACAAGAACCTGATGCGCGCGATTCCCGCTACCTTGGTGTGGTGCGCTGTAATTCAAGGATTGTTCTATTTTGCTGCCAATAATGTTTGGACGGGGCTGTTATTTGTGGGATTAGTCGGCTCTAGCATGGCGCTAGCACCTGCGCTGCAGACCCGTTTAATGGATGTGGCAGAAGATGCTCAAACGATGGCGGCTTCGCTAAACCATGCCGCTTTTAATGGGGCTAATGCATTAGGAGCGTGGCTAGCAGGACTGGTGATTAGCGCAGGTTTTAGTTGGTCGAGCACAGGGTTAGTCGGTACCGGTTTAGCCCTTTGCGGGCTAGTGATTTTTGCTTGGGGGCGCTGGCTTGAGAAACGCACTTTCGCTACGGCTGAACGTTATCAATGAGTGTTTACTAACGACATAGCCGAAAGCCGCGCATGCCGAGGTGAAAATGATCAGCATGTGCGGCGTTGTAGTCTGGACCCAACACGTTACCAAAGGTGTCGCAGGCGCCATCTCTCGCTGCTCTTAGAAATTCCCCGGTTTCGCCTTCGTCATCCCAGTGATTGATTAGCGTAATGAGCTGGCCGTTTTCAAACTGAAACCCCACCACATCCAGTGCTTCAGCGGTGGCGTGTTCACTGCGCCTGCCTGTTTCGCGGCCATAGACGTTACGACAGGCAAAGCTGCCAACGTGATTGACTTGGGCCACACGGCTACCCATGATTTCCAGGGCGGCAGGTTGAAGGGCATGGCGCTCGTACATTACCCAGGCAAGCGCCATTGGGCAGCTAGCGACAAAGCGTTGGTTAAAACGAACACTGCTAGACTGCATACGCACGATATTCGTCAGTGGGCAGCTAGCGGTTGGGGAATAATCGGCTAAAGGTGTGTAACTAAGCTCGCTTTCTGGCACGGTGTCCAGTGCGGCTAAACAGGCACCCCGGTCATCGTTTAGACGTTTGAGCTTTAGCTGGGTGATGGGTGTTATTGGGTCATCGATATAGAGTGGCGCCCAGGGGGCCCAATGGCGGGGAATCTCAATCAAGCCTTTTTGGAACGCTACGCCCAGGGCAATTAAGCATAAAATAACGATCGTACTGCGCATAACGACCTCCTTGTGACTGCGCCGAAACGCTACAGTCCATAGCATAGGTGTGCGATACTGCGCGCTACTATATACACACTACAACGCATAGCCGTTGTCTTGTTTATCTTCATCAACGATCTTTCGCTGACTATCATTTCGCTAACTATTTTTTGCTAATTAGGGAAGCGCTTCATGTCCCAGGGTACGCTTTTTATTATTTCTGCCCCGTCGGGTGCTGGTAAAACCAGCTTGGTCCGCGAGCTGATCGAGAGCCTGGATGGTATTCAGGTCTCGGTATCACATACCACGCGAGCTAAGCGCGAGGGAGAAGTGGATGGTGTGAACTACCACTTTACTCACGTAGCCGACTTTGAAGCGATGATTGAGCGCGGTGAGTTCTTTGAGTATGCCAAGGTCTTTGATAATTACTACGGTACGTCTCGCTGTGCGGCGCAAACTGTTCTGGACGCGGGGCAAGACGTTATTTTAGAGATCGACTGGCAGGGCGCTCAGCAGGTACGTGAACAAATGCCTTCGGCAGTGTCGATTTTTATCTTGCCACCCTCGCGTAGCGAACTAGAGCGGCGTCTTTCTAGCCGCGGAACCGATGAGCACGCAGTGATTGCTCGGCGTATGCGTGATGCCGTTAGCGAAATGTCCCATTTTGATGAATATGACTACTTAGTCATCAACGATGATTTCACCACAGCACTGCAAGAGTTGCAGTCGCTGGTGATCAGTCGCCGCTTAACACGTGAGGCGATGCAGGTGCGTCATGCACCACTACTCGATGCGCTCTTGTCACAAGCGCCTAGCGTCGAGTAATCTAGCAGATTCCATTACCACTTTTTTTGCTGGGCCCGCGGCGTTTCACCACAACGCTGGCCCAGCGTTGTCATTACAGGAAGGCCCCCATGGCTCGCGTAACCGTTGAAGATTGTCTGGAAAATGTTGAGAACCGCTTCAAGCTGGTGATGATTTCTACCCAGCGCGCGCGCCAGCTTGCCCGTGGCTCCCGTGAAGCGCAACTGCCCTGGGAGAACGATAAGCCTACCGTTATGGCACTGCGTGAAATTGCCGCAGGTCTGGTAAACCACACCGTGCTAGATGAACCGGTTGAAGCCCCGGTCCGTACGCGCCCAGCAATGACGCCTACGACACATATCGACGACTAAGGTTTACTAGAGACTGGACTTAGAAGCGACTAGGGGCGCGGTAAATGTTCACCATTGATGACCTGGCCGATCGACTTGGCGGCTATTTACCTCCAGACGAAATACAGCAGGTCAAACGCGCTTTCTATTATGCCGAGCAAGCCCACGACGGCCAGCGCCGTCGCTCAGGTGAGCCTTATGTGACCCACCCGTTAGCGGTCGCTAATATATTGGCTAATATGCACATGGACCATCAAAGCTTGATGGCGGCCATGCTGCACGATGTCATTGAAGATACGGGTGTTTCGAAGAAGGCGCTGTCTGCGCAGTTTGGTAAGCCTGTCGCCGAATTGGTGGATGGTGTTTCCAAGCTGACCCAGATCACCTTTGAAGACAAAGCCGTCGCCCAGGCGGAAAATTTCCAGAAGATGGTGTTAGCGATGTCGCGGGATATCCGCGTCATCATCGTAAAATTGGCTGACCGTCTGCATAACATGCGCACGCTGGGAGCATTGCGCCCAGATAAAAAGCGCCGTATTGCCCGAGAAACGCTGGAAATTTATGCCCGAATCGCGGGACGTTTAGGTATCAATACGATTCGTGTTGAACTTGAAGACCTCTCTTTCCAGGCTATTCACCCAATGCGTTCAGAACGCATCAAGCGCGCGGTGGCCAGCGCGCGGGGGAACCGCCGGAGTGCGATGCGAGAAATTCAGTCATCGCTACAGCAGAGCCTAGACGATGAAGGGCTTAAAGGTACTGTGATTGGCAGGCAGAAACATCTGCTGTCGATTTATAAAAAGATGCGCGACCAGCGTAAGCCGTTCGCGGAAATTATGGATGTCTTCGGATTTCGCATTATTACCGAAGATGTCGCTAGCTGCTATCGCATCTTAGGCGTGGTGCATAATCTCTATAAGCCCGTACCAGGGCGATTTAAAGATTATATCGCTATCCCAAAAGCCAACGGCTACCAAAGTCTTCACACCACGCTGTTTGGTCAGGGCGGGATGCCCATTGAAGTGCAGATCCGCACCCGTGAGATGGAGGCGATGGCTAATAATGGCATCGCTGCCCACTGGCTCTATAAAGCAGGGCAAACAACCCACCCCATTGCCGAAGGCAGCCATGCCCGCGCCCGTGCTTGGGTAAAAGGGCTGCTGGAAATGCAGCGCCATGCAGGGGATTCGCTAGAGTTTATTGAGCACGTCAAAAACGATCTTTTCCCAGACGATATCTACGTCTTTACTCCCAAAGGCGACATCATGGAGCTGCCTCAGGGCGCAACGGTGATCGACTTTGCTTACAGCGTACACACCGATATTGGCAATAACTGCATTGCTTGTCGTATTGATCGCCATTTAGCCCCGCTCTCGACGCGTCTTGAAAGTGGCCAAACGCTGGAAATTATTACTGCTCCTGGTGCACGGCCTAACTTGGCATGGCTCAACTTCGTCACGACAGCAAAAGCGCGTTCCGCGATACGTCATGCATTGAAGCACCAGCAGCAGGCAGAAGCGGTTATCTTAGGGCGACGGCTGTTGAATAAGGCGCTGGCGCCGTTTGAAACCAGTCTGGAAGAACTTAATGAAAGTGTTTTTGCTAAAGCATTGAAAGAGCTGGACGTCGTTTCGCTAGATGCTTTGTTAGAGTCACTTGGCTTGGGCAATCGCATGGCCCATGTGGTGGCACGGCGCTTGGTTGATGTCTCTAATGGCGGCAACTCTGACTACGTTCTCAGTGGGGATAGTGAAAAAGCCGTCGTTATCAGCGGTAGCGAAGGTATGGTGATTAATTTTGCCCGCTGCTGTCATCCGTTGCCGGGCGACCCCGTTGTCGGCCACTTATCCGTTGGCAAGGGGCTGGTGGTGCATCGCAGTGAGTGCAAAAACCTAGGTGATCGCAAAAACGACCCAGAGAAGCTGTTTGCCCTCGAGTGGTCGGACAGTATAGATGAAGACTTCCCGGTCGCGCTGCGCATTGAAATTGAGAGCCGTCGTGGGCTGGTGGCCGAGCTGGCGGGCGTGGTGACCGATGCCGACGCTAATATCGAGCGTATCGGCATTGAAGAGCGCGATGCGCGGCTTTCAATCGTTAACTTAACCTTATCGGTAAAAGGCCGAGTGCATCTTGCGCGCATTATTAAGCGTATTCGCAACCTTCCTAATGTCGGCAAAATAACTAGAATGACCAATTAATCACCCGTTAGTAGGCTGCTGGCGATGGGCTGGCAGCAACTGCTATGGCGGACCATTACAATTACTGTTTAACGCTATCATCCTATCTATCACTTACCTCTAAAAATATATTAAACACGACAGGAGAGTGCTATCTCATGAGCAACAAAGCAGTTATTAATACTGAAAAAGCCCCCGCTGCAATCGGCCCTTACTCTCAAGCGATTAAGGCTGGCAACACAGTGTATCTTTCGGGCCAGATCCCGCTGAACCCAGAGACAATGGAAATTATCTCTGACGACTTTGAAGCACAAGCGCGCCAAGTATTTACCAATCTGCAGGCGGTGTGTGAAGAGGCTGCCGGTACGCTTGGCGATATCGTCAAACTCAACTTATACCTGGTTGATTTGGATAACTTTGCGATCGTGAACAAGGTGATGGAAGAGTTCTTCTCATCGCCTTTCCCTGCCCGTGCAGCGGTCGGCGTCAAAGCGTTACCCAAAGGCAGCCAAGTAGAAGCAGAAGCTGTGATGGTCATTGGTGACTAAGTCTCTGAGCCTAATGCCTTAAGCAACTGTATTCAGCAACTATCTTCACTAAAAACGGGCGAGCACTCTATTATCAAGTGCTCGCTCTTTTTTTGAAGATCGTGCAAAGGAGCATCACAACGATTAGGCTTTTTGTGGTGTTAAGAAGCCGCCCTCTTTTAGCACCTGTGCGTAGCCTTCTTTGTAGGTCGGATAGCGGAATTCATAACCCGTTTCACGGATACGGCTATTATCGCAGCGTTTGCTGGTGCGGCGGCGCAGTGGTGACTGCATGGTCTCGGTAGATTCAACCTTGAGCTGTTTGGCTAACCACGCCATCACGTTATGCAGGGTGACAGGCTCGCAGTCGCTACCTAGGTAAAGGTCGGCGAGTGGCGCGCCTTTTTCCTGACAACGAATTAAGTGCGCCAGAATACCGGTGCAGTCATCACGGTGAATACGGTTGGAGTAGCTGACCGGCGTAACTGCCGCGATGCGGCCTTCTGCGACCTGATGAATCAAACGATCACGCCCAGGGCCGTAAATCCCCGAAAAGCGCACGACCGTGCCGGGAATCGGATGGTTAATCAGCGCTTGTTCAGCATCGCACATCAGTTTGCCAGAAAAACTGGTCGACCCGGTTGGGCTGTCTTCATTTACGACTTCGCCTTCCTGCTGGCCATAGACACTGGTCGACGACACAAAAAAGACGCGTTTCGGTGGCGTTTTATGTTGTTCCAGCACGCCAAGCACACGATTGAGGCCATCCGGATAGGCGCTTTGGTAGGCACTTTCTTCGAAACGGTCAGCGCTGACGGTATAAATAACGTAGTCAGCATGAGGTAGAGCGTCAGCACCTTCGAGATTGTTAAGATCAAGCGCCAATGGCTCAATGCCCGTATCTTTTAATGCCTCGACCTGACGGCGCACGCCGATAACATGATGGCCTTCGCTGAGCAGCTCGCGTCCAAGCGTTATGCCGATATCGCCGCAGCCAATAATCAGTACCGTTAGCTTCACCTTGGTCACTCCTCTTGATTAATATTCCCTATCAGATACAAAGTCCCTATGAGATGTGCCATCTTCAATAGGGTTTGTTTGTCCTTTTCCATCTCGCTATAACGATGACCTGTAACGAGCTGCAACGAGAGGATGCCACTGGCACCACTATGACTTTAACAGAACTACGCTACATCGTAACCCTTGCCCAAGAACGTCACTTTGGTCGTGCCGCCGAACGCTGCCATGTTTCGCAGCCAACGCTCTCAGTGGCGGTAAAAAAGCTTGAGGACGAGCTTGATACACCGTTGTTTGAACGTTCCAAATCAACCGTGCAGGTCACCCCGTTGGGTGAGAAGATCGTTGCTCAAGCCCAGCGCGTGCTGGAACAGAGCCGGCTTATCTACGAAATGGCGAATGCTGGCAAAGACCAGTTGGCTAACCCGCTGCGCATTGGCGCAATTTATACGATTGGCCCCTACTTATTTCCCCATCTAGTGCCAGCACTGGCTAGCGCCGCACCGCAAATGCCGTTGTATATCGAAGAAGGCATGACCGGCTCTCTGCGGGCAAAGTTACGCAGTGGCGAGCTGGATGTGATTATTGTGGCGTTGCCTTTCACCGAGACCGACGTGGTTACCAAGCCGATTTACGATGAGCATTTTGAGGTATTGATGCCTGCCAGCCATCGCTGGGTAAGTCGTGATGCGATTCACAAAGAAGATTTGTTAGAAGAGCGCTTGTTGTTGCTGGGGGAAGGGCACTGCTTCCGTGATCAAATTTTAGAAGCCTGTCCGGCAATTACCCAGAAGCTTAACAGCCCAAATAATACGTTGATTGCAGAGGGGGGATCATTGGAAACCATTCGCCATATGGTGGCATCTAAATTAGGCATTACGGTACTGCCACAGTCGGCGCTGGGCACTGATCAGTATGAAAATGCCATGTTAGTGAGCCGGCCATTTGTTGAGCCTGCGCCTTCGCGCACCGTTGCCATTGCGTGGCGGGCAAGCTTTCCTCGCCCCAAAGCAATTGATGCATTAGCCAAGGCGATTAGCCACTGTCAGCAACCTGTACACACTGCTAGTCCGTCCTCATGAGTGACCTTTCTGCACCGGTTTCGTCGCTGAAAGGGGTTGGTGAGGCGCTTGCGCTAAAGTTGGCGCGATTGGGCATAGACTGCGTAAGCGACCTGTTATTTCACCTGCCGCTGCGCTACCAGGACCGTACACGGCTAACGCCCATTGGCCTGCTGCGCGCAGGGAGTGAGGCGGTGATAGAAGGCGAAGTCACCGCGTGCGATGTTGTTAAGGGGCGTCGGCGTAGTTTGTTAGTCAGAGTGCGTGATGGCAGCGGTATTTTAAGCCTACGTTTTTTTCATTTTTCGCCTGCCCAGCAGCAACAGATGCGCCCCGGTGTTACGGTGCGTGCATTTGGAGAGGCGCGCGCGGGGGCAACAGGGCTGGAAATTTACCATCCTGAGTATCGGCTAAGCGGCGGTAACGATACACCGGTTGAGGAGTATTTCACGCCGATTTACCCGACCACTGAAGGGTTGCATCAGACGCGTTTTCGCGCACTTACCCAGCAAGCGCTGGCGCTACTGCAGCGCTCCCCTGAGCTGTTACCGGACGTCATTCCAGATGCCCTGCGCCAGCGATTCAGCCTGCCTGGGTTGCACGCTAGCCTGCAACTGCTACATCAACCGCCACCGGATGTGGACATTGAGCAGCTTGCCCACGGCCATCATCCCGCCACACGTAGGTTAGCGCTGGAAGAGCTACTGGCCCACCAACTCAGCCTGCGTGAAGTGCGGTTACGTATTCAGGCGGATGGTGCGCCATCGCTGCCCTCGGGCCGCAGCCTGCAAACCCGCTTTTTAGCCCAATTGCCGTTTGCCCTTACCGGTGCGCAGCGCCGCGTGCTGGAAGAGATTACCCTAGACCTTGCGCGGCCCGCCCCGATGCTACGGCTCGTGCAGGGCGACGTCGGCTCAGGAAAGACGGTCGTTGCGGCGATGGCAGCACTCTCGGCGCTGGCGGGCAATTGCCAGGCGGCGATGATGGCCCCCACGGAAATTCTTGCTGAACAGCACTATCGGGCGTTTAAAGCCTGGTTTGAACCGTTGGGTATCGAAGTGGCTTGGTTGGCAGGCAAGCTCAAAGGTAAAGCACGGTTAGATGCCAAAGCCGCTATTGCTGATGGCCGTGCCCGTATGGTGGTGGGCACCCATGCGCTGTTTCAGAGCGACGTACACTTTCAGTGTTTGGGGTTAGCAATTATTGATGAGCAGCACCGCTTTGGTGTTCATCAACGCTTGGCACTGCGCGAGAAAGGCGAAGCAGGTGGGCTAACGCCGCATCAACTGATCATGACCGCGACACCAATTCCTCGTACGCTGGCCATGAGTGCTTACGCTGATTTGGATGTATCGGTAATTGATGAGTTGCCGCCAGGGCGTACGCCGGTTAAAACCGTGGTGGTGTCTGATGAGCGGCGGCCTGAAGTGGTCGAACGCATTCGCAACGCCTGCAGTGATGGGCGCCAGGCCTATTGGGTGTGTACGCTGATTGAAGAGTCTGAGGTGCTGCAGTGTCAGGCCGCCGAAGTCACCCGCGATGAACTAACCCAGGCGCTGCCAGAACTCGCTATTGGTCTGATTCATGGGCGCATGAAGGCCAGCGAAAAAGTCGCGGTGATGGAGGCCTTCAAAACGGGCGAGCTCGACCTGCTGGTGGCCACTACCGTTATTGAAGTGGGCGTAGATGTCCCCAATGCCAGCCTGATGATTATCGAAAACCCGGAACGCCTGGGGCTTTCTCAACTGCACCAACTGCGCGGTCGAGTAGGGCGCGGCAGCACGGAAAGCTTCTGTGTGTTGCTTTACCACCCGCCGCTTTCGAAAAGCTCTCGGGAACGCCTGGGGGTAATGCGCGAAACCACCGACGGTTTCCGTATTGCCGAAAAGGACTTGGAAATTCGTGGCCCCGGCGAAGTGCTCGGCACTCGCCAAACCGGCCTTGCCCAGATGAAAATTGCTGATCTTGAGCGTGATGCCGACCAGCTAGAGCGCGTCACCGCCCTTGCCCAGGGGCTGCAAGGCAATGCCGAAGTTACCGCCGTATTAGTGCGGCGTTGGCTAGGCGAAGCCGCCGGACGCTACGGGCAGGTGTAGGGAGTGATACAACGCTTAAGCGGCGGTGTTCGCTGCTTGGTGACTCTCTACCGGGGTCTCCGTTAAGCGGTTGGCGGCTTCACCAAGTGGCCCTAGCTGCGCGGCAATTAGGCGTAGCTGGCTTTGGATGGGACGGTAAAGGGCAATGGCTTGTTCGTCTCCCTCTGAGCCCTTCTTATCGAAGGAATCTGAGGCATTCTGCTCTAGCTGCGCGAGTAGGTCGTTGACTTGATCAGTTAAGGGCGTGATGGGTTGGCGCTTGTTGAGCTGTTCTGCCAGTTGTTCCAGCAGCTCGCTGATGCGCTTGGCAAGGGGCACCAAAGCGGCGTCGTCCTCATCTTCAGCCAACTGGTGGCGGTGAGCGCCAAGAGCAGATAAGTGGCTTAGTAGCGTGTTAGACAGCACTAGAAAGCGTAGGCCGCTGTCGGCGTCCTGTTTGCGATAGTGCCCCGGCTCGTGGAGCATATTGGTGAGCAGCGTTGACAGTGCTGCATCGGCGTTGTGAGCATTGCGGCGGGCTAACCGGTAAGCCAAATCGTCCTGCTTTCCCTCTTCATACTGGTGAACAATCTCATCTAAATAACGGCGGTGGTTGGTGAGGACTTTTGCGGCCTCCCGATACAGCCGACGCCCTTGCCAGTCCGGCAGAATAAAAAATACCGCTAGCCCAGCAATCAACGAACCCACCAAGGTATCCAATAGCCTAGGTAAGATCAGATTAAAACCGTCGCCGACCTGGTTAAAGCTGCACAGTACCAGCAGTGTGATTGAGGCGGTGGCGATAACGTAGTGACGCTCGCGGTTGGCAAAAAAACACACGCCCGCAGCCACCGCAATCATGCTTTGTATGCTGGCTTGGGGGAACAAACTAATGGATGCCCAACCGGCAATGAGGCCAAGCACTGTGCCGAGGATGCGCTGTGACAGAAAGCGACGCGTGGTGGCAAAGTTAGGGCGACAGACGAACAACGTGGTGAGTAAAATCCAAAACCCCTGTTCAGGGTCAAGCCACTGGAGCAGCCCATAACCCACTAGCAGCGCGGTGGATAAGCGCACCGCATGGCGAAACGTGGGTGAACCCAGCGTCAAATTTAGCTGAACGCGTTTCCACGCTTCTAGCACGCTAGAGGGGGAGCGGTCGTAAAGCGAGCTATCACGACGATCATCGTCGGTGTCTGGGTTGTGAGCACTGGCAATCTGAGCTTCCAGGATAGACAGGTTATCGGCAAGTGCATTGAGCGGATGCATGAGCGGACGCCATTCCGGCTTACCGTGCTCGCTTAGGTTGTCGATAGAAGCGCGTAGATCGGCCAGCGCTTGCTCACTCTGCTCATGGCCAAAGGGACGGTTAAGCAACAACGATTTGGCTAGCTGGCGGCAGGCACGGCCTTGCTGGTCTAAGAGTCGCTGGCAACGAAAGAGCACGTCATGGTGAAAAAACGCTTCGGTGAGCGCGCTATAGGGGTAGTGGGTAGAGCTTGCCCGCTCGTGTATATCCTGGGCGATAAAGTAAATCTGTAAGTAGCGGTTCAACTTGCGGCTGCCTCGCTGCCCCTCTAAGCGGCGGAAAATCATCTCTTTTGCTTGGTTGAGGGCATCGACGACTTTGCCATTTTGCCTAGCTAGCGCCACGCGCCGCGCCTCTAAATCGACCTCGCGGACAGGCTCAAACAACGCAGACTTCAAGATTAAAAACTCACCTAGCGCTTTATATACCCGCGCCATGCTTTGTTTAACTGGCTGGCGCGAAAAAAGGGCGCACCATAGGATTGAGATAACCCCGTACCACGCGGCTCCTGCAAGCAGCAGCAATTGCCGGGAAGCCACGTCTTCATCCACGCCACCGTGCTGTTCAATGTTGATCATTGAGTAGATCGATAGGATTAACGTGCCTGACGCAATGGTCGCGTACCGCTGGCCAATGGCACCCAGCATAATTAACGTGAAGGTAGAAACTGCCAGCCCAACTGCAAACAACCACGGCCAGGGGAAAAGCCACTGAACGACAAACGAGGCCGATGCAAAGCAAGCAAGTGTCACCACCAGCGCCTGTAAGCGCCCCTGCCAACTGTCATCGGTTTCAGAAAGCGCACTCGCAATAATGCCCAAAAACAGCGGAATCACCAGCGCGATGTCACCTGCAAAACCGCTAAACAGCAGTGCCCCGCTGAACGCGATAAACACGCGCAGGCTGTAGGCAAACTTATCTAGGGTCCATAGACGCCGCAAAGGCAATGAAATAGGCATAAAGGCTCTGGTGGGTAAATTTTATACTTTAGTATAACATAGGGTTGGTAGGTGTACGGTGCCATACTCCTCTCTCAACCCCTTCAAGGTTAGGCCATTGTCGCTTTAATTTATTATTGCCCTCTAGTCCAAACTGTTGGAGTGTTCTAAAAAATAGCGCACTAAGGTCCTATGATTGGAACGGCAACCTTTCGATACTCGGAGTGACTCTAAAAAAAACAGGGACACTCCTATGGATCTCAAGTTAATGCTGGATTGGCGTCTTCACCTTACGGTGATAGTGACGTCAATGTTTGCCGAGTGGGTCGGCATCGTGCGTATTCCTCTCGGGCCGGGAACACTACTGTTACTACCGCTGCTCTACGCTTTTGTGATCGGCGTACTGTTTAACCCTCATCTTTTCTCGGCAATGGGCAAGGTGATTCCCAAGCCGGTCAGCAATGCGGCTGGCCCGATTATTCTCATTGCCATCCTGCCGTTTATCGCCAAATTTGGTTCCACCATTGGCCCTGCGATCGAGCAGATTATCGCTGCTGGCCCCGCGCTGATACTCCAAGAGTTAGGCAATCTGGGCACCATGCTGATAGCGCTGCCCTTTGCAGTATTAGTCCTCAAGATGGGCCGTGAAGCGATTGGCGCTACCTACTCTATCGCCCGTGAACCCAATATTGCCATTATTTCAGACCGTTACGGGCTAAGAAGCCCTGAGGGCATCGGGATTATGGGGGTGTACGTTGTGGGCACCATGTTCGGTACGCTCTACTTCGCTTTAATGGCGGGCTATATCGCTTCGCTGGATATTCTTGATATTCGTGCTTTGGCCATGGCCTGCGGGGTGGGCAGTGGCAGTATGGTGGCGGCGTGTTCGGCAGCTTTAGCCGAAGCGGTACCGGCATCTAAGGACGAACTACTCGCCTTTGCCGGGGCAAGCAACCTGCTTACTTACGCTACCGGTCTGTATATCTCACTATTTATCGCGCTACCGATCACCGAGTGGATGTACAAGCGCTTAAAAGGCTCGCGCCAGGAGGTTAGCCATGAAAACTCATGAGAGCCCAATCGATCAGTTCGATGCTGAGGCGTTAAAAGAGCTACGTCCCGAAAATCAGCTGGGTAAAACCGCGTTGGTTCTGGCAGCGGTGTGTGTGGCGGCGTGGTTTAGCAATATCGTCAACGGTTCGCCTTTATTAGACGCGCTGCCCGGCATGTTAATTCTCTATGTCATGGTCATTATCGGCTTGGTGGTTGGGCGGTTTTGTCCTTTTTACCTGCCCAGCGTGGCCTGGGTGTCGCTGATTAGCATTATCGCGACGCTGCCGTTCTTCCCTGGTAATGGTTGGATCATCGCACGGCTGGCTGAAGTGGATTTTCTGGCAGTGGTCACGCCGGTATTGGCCTATGCAGGGCTGGCGCTTACCGGGCGTGAATTCGCCATGTTCAAGCAAACCGGCTGGAAGCTGGTAGTGGTAGCGCTGCTAGTATTTACCGGTACCTTTATTGGCTCTGCCGTTGTCGCCCACGTGATGCTTTAAGGATAAGACGATGACTGCTTCAGTAGACTTACCGGATAGCGCAGAACTAAAAGCGTGGCGTCATGATTTCCATCAGCACCCGGAAACCGCGTTTGAGGAGCATCGCACCAGTGCGCGTATTGCCGAGCTGCTGACTGAGTGGGGCTTTGAAGTAACCACCGGTATTGCTGGCACGGGGGTGGTGGCCGCTCTGGATGGACAACAGGGTGAAGGTAAAACGATCGGCCTACGGGCCGATATTGACGCCCTGGATATTCGCGAAGAGACGGCGCTTGCCTACGCCTCGCAAACACCTGGCAAGATGCACGCCTGCGGCCACGATGGCCACACCACCATGCTGCTGGGCGCCGCCTGGGCGTTAAAGCAGCAGCCTGATTTTAAAGGCCGGGTGGTGTTTATCTTTCAACCTGCTGAAGAGAACGCCGGCGGCGGGCGGGTGATGGTTGAAGAGGGGCTGTTTGAACGCTTTCCCATGGATGCCGTGTACGGCCTGCACAACTGGCCGGGGCTGCCGGTTGGCGTTGCCGCGGTGCACGATACCGACGTTATGGCCGCCTTCGATATCTTTAGCCTGACGCTGACTGGCAAGGGTTGCCATGCGGCGATGCCCCATTTAGGTACTGATACGGTGTTGGCGAGCTGCCAACTGATTAGCCAACTGCAAGGGTTGGTGAGTCGCGAAACGCCGCCTGATAAAGCAGCCGTGCTGAGTATTACCAGTATTAACGCCGGTGATACCTTCAACGTGATTCCCGAGCAGGTGGCGCTTCGCGGCACGCTGCGTTGTTTTGATATGGCACACAAAGAGCATTTGGAAGCGCGCTTTAAGCAAGCGATTACCAACTTAGCTGAGTTTCATGGTTTAACCGTTGAACTGGACTACCAGCGCTGCTATCCCGCCACTATCAATACCCCTGAACATGCTCAGCACTGCGCCTCGGTGCTGGAAAGCTTACTCGGTAGTGGCAACGTGATCCGCAACCCGTCACCCAGCATGGCGTCTGAGGATTTCTCATTCCTGCTTGCCGAGCGCCCAGGTGCCTATATCTGGATGGGCAATGGCGAGGAGTCCGCTTCGTTGCATAACCCGCACTATGACTTCAACGATGCATTGTTGCCACTGGGGGCGCGCTACTGGGTGGAGCTGGTAAGAGCATTACTCGTCTAAATTCCTGACTTAATACACGTTATTCGCTCTCTGATGCCCACTGGGTAGGGGAGCGTCTACCCCAAATATCACCACCGAACATAGCGTCTTGTTACTTAAAAGGCGCTTTGGGAGTTTTACGATGTCATTACAAACTGAGCCCTCGGCAACTGGGTCTTTAACTATTACTGTCATCGGCCTGGGGCAGATGGGCGGTAATATGGCGCTGACGCTTAAAGCCGCCGGGTTTGCGGTAACGGGAAGCGATGTATTTGAGCAAGCACGGTCGCGTCTTGCTGCACAAGGGGTACCCGCGGTGGCTCCCGAAGAGCTACTCGCAAGCGACGTTTACCTGCTGTCGTTGCCTACCTCCGCCCATGTGCGTGAGGTGCTCGAGCAATCGCCTGGCCTGATTAACCTAGCGCCGAAAGGTAGCGTGATTGTTGATACCTCCACCAGTGACCCCGCCGTGACGCGTGAACTGGCAGAAAAAGTTAGCGCAGCGGGTCTTCTATGGTTGGATGCACCGGTTAGCGGAGGCCCGAAAGGCGCTGCTAGTGGCAAGCTAGGGATGCTATTGGGAGGCGATGAACGCACTATCGAACGGGTATTGCCGATGCTGGAAGCGATGTCAGCCAAGCGCACCCATGTGGGCGGCCCGGGCAGCGGCCATGTGGTCAAGCTTGCCAATAATTACCTGTGTGCCGCGCACTTGTTAACCACCGCCGAAGCCGTTGCTATGGCAGCCAAAGCGGGCGTTGACCCCGCCGCCTGCTTGGCGGGACTCAATAGTGGTTCTGGGCGTAGTGCGGTTAGCGAGGTGAACTTCCCCGAGTGGGTGCTGAGTGAGCGCTTTGACTCAGGGTTTACCACCGGTTTGATGCGTAAAGACCTGCGTTTAGCGCGAGATGCCTCTGAGCAACTGAATATACCCTCGCCGCTGTTACAAGCCGTGGTCGATGCCTGGCACGCCAACGCCGATCACCCCGCCGATAGCGATGACTTTAACCATATCACTACGCCGATATTAGCTCGCGCTACTCAAGCGGAGGGTAACGAATGAACACACTTAGCCAACATGCCTGCGACCATCTTGTTGAACTGCTTGAAGGTTTTGGATTAGCCGCTGCCACACCGCTGAGTAACTGGATTGATGGTGATTTAGTGGTAGGAGAGGGTGAAGTGATCACCCTGAGCAATCCGACCACTGGCGAAACGCTGGTGAGTTATCACGATGCGGGAGCCGCGCTGATTGAGCGTGCCACCCAAGCCGCTGAGCGTGGCCAGCGCGAATGGATGGCGTTAACCGCCAGCGAGCGTGGACGGCGCATGAATGCCGCCATCCGTGGCCTGGAGGGCCATGAAGAGGCGCTGGCTCAGCTGGAAAGTGTAGTGGCTGGCAAGCCGATTCGTGACTGCCGCGCTGAAGTAGGCAAAGTGCGTGAGATGTTCGAGTATTACGCGGGCTGGTGCGACAAGCAGCATGGCGAAGTGATTCCGGTGCCTACTTCGCACCTTAACTATGTGCACCACGTGCCCTATGGCGTGGTGGGGCAGATTACCCCCTGGAACGCACCGATGTTCACCTGTGCCTGGCAGTTAGCCCCGGCCATGGCGGCGGGCAATGGCGTGGTGCTAAAACCTTCCGAGCTGACGCCGTTTTCATCGGTGGTGATTGCCAAGCTGCTTGAAAGCGGCGGGCTTCCTAAAGGATTGATCAATATCGTCAATGGGCTAGGCAAATCGACCGGCGCAGCGCTAACCGATCACCCTGCCATCAGCAAACTGGTATTCGTGGGCTCCCCCCAGAGTGGCCGTATGATCGCCGAGGCTGGTGCGCGGAGACTGGTACCCAGCGTGTTAGAGCTGGGAGGCAAGTCGGCTAATATCGTGTTTGCCGATGCCAAACTGGATGAAGCCGTTGCGGGTGCCCAGGCGGCCATTTTTGCGGCGGCTGGACAGAGCTGTGTGGCCGGATCGCGGCTGTTGATTGAGCGCTCGGTGTTTGAGCAGGTTACCAGCCGTTTGGCGCGGGCGGCGGAGCAGATTCAAGTGGGCCTGCCTAGTGACGAAGCAACGCGCATGGGGCCATTGCAGAATCGCCGCCAGTTTGAGCAAGTGACGCGTATGATTGACGCTGCAGTAGCCGCTGGCGCGCGGCTGTTAACGGGGGGTAAACGTCCATTAGGGCTGCCCGATGAGGCTCACGGCTACTTTATCGCCCCTACGGTGCTGGTCGATGTCACACCGGATATGGAGATCGCTCAGCAAGAGGTATTCGGCCCGGTGTTGGTGGCGATGGCCTTCGACACTGACAATGAGGCTGTTCAACTTGCCAACGAGACACGCTTTGGCTTGGCTGGTGCCGTTTGGAGCCAGGACGTTGCGCGGGCGCATCGCGTAGCCGGTCAGTTGCGAGCGGGTACGGTGTGGATCAATAGCTACAAGGCGATCAGCGTTATGTCGCCGTTCGGAGGCTTTGGCGATAGCGGCTTTGGGCGCTCCAGTGGTTTGGATGGCCTGCGCGAATACACGGTGCCGCAAAGCGTTTGGGTAGAAACCGCCCCCGAAGCCAGCGTGGCATTTGGTTACGGCAGTGGTGTTGGTTGATCGCTCACCGCCAAGCCTGGGGCGCGAAAGGCCTGCATCCAGCGTTGTAGGTGGCGTAGCAGCAGAACGCTAGCTTTGGGCTGCTGTCGACCTACCCGCGTGACCATGTGGGCCTGGGAGCGCTGAAAAAGCGGATTATCTACCGGGCGCGCTACTAACGTGCCGAGCTCTAAATCATGGGCGACGGCAAAGGCGGGCAGCAAGGTAATGCCCATACCGCTACGCACGTATTGCGCCAGAATCACCATGGAGTTGGTGTTCATCGCCATGCGCGGGGCTATACGCGATTGCTGAAAGGCTTGGTCAACCATTTGGCGCACCCCATGGGTGGTATCCCACATGGCCATCGGCTGTGTGCTTAACTGAGTGAGCGTAAGCGGTGTGGTGTGCTTGGCTAAAGGATGGTTGGGCGCCAGGATAGCCATCAGTGGCTGCGGGCTAGATGACCAGAAACGCAGCTGGGGATGGGTACGCTCATGGAACATCAAGCCGATATGGCTGTGATCGCTGATAATGGCATCAATTATCCCCGATGTGCCTGCGGTATGGATATCGAGCTGAATGCCCGCATAGCGTTGGGTAAATTCATGCAGAGGGGACGCCACTAGGTCACTGACAAATCCTTCACCGACGGTGAGCGATATCTTGCCGGTTTCCATGCGTTGGTAGGATTCAAGTGAGGCAATAAAGCCTTCATCAAGAGCGCCGCGTCGTTCGCAGTACTCAAGCAGCATTTCGCCTACCGGGGTAGGCGAAATGCCGTCGCGATGACGCTCCATCAGGGTTGCCCCCAAGGCTTCTTCCAGCAAGGCAGTTTGCCGGCTTACCGCCGAGGGGGCAATGTCCAAGCGCGCCGCTGCGCGGCGCACTGAGCCAGACTCAAGGGTAACGCGAAAGTAAACCAATCGCTGATGAGGAATATCCACTGGTAGCTGCTATGCCTCTGCACTGGCTCTGTATAAATCGTTACCCTAAGGGTCCCCAAGCCTCGTAGTTTTCTCTAAACCGATAATAACGCTATAGGTACTTAAGTAGTTTCTGCAGCTTATTCATATCGGCAGAGTCGCCCACTAGGCGGACTTCACCGGCTACCATGCCATCTAGAAATGCCTGTTGCGTCGGCTTTTTAAGGATTTTCAACGCGGCATCCTGATCGCGAAAACGAAGCTCAAGGTCTAGGTCAACGGGTAGCCCTTTGCCGGTATCAATGCCTTTCGGCGCCATTCGATAATACCGGGCAATGCTGAGGTCTTCCGTGGCAACGCCCCAGTCCAGACCGCGCATTCGCTCAAGTTGCTCACGAAAGCGCGGCTTGCGTCGCAGGGCTCTTTTAAGCAGTAAGCTCAGTAGCCACAGCGTCAGCTTGAGTTTCATTAGGAAACGGCGTCCTTAAGCGCTTTGCCCGGCTTGAACGCAACGTTTTTGCTGGCAGGAATCTGTAACGGCGCGCCAGTTTGGGGGTTTTTGCCAGTACGTGCGGCACGCTGGCGTACGGTAAACGTTCCAAAACCAATCAGAGCGACATCTTCGCCTTTGGCAACGCTGTTAGTGATTTCGTCCAAGATAACGTTCAGGACTTGGCCTGCTTTGTCTTTGGATAGATCAGCGCTTTCAGCAATTGCGGCTGCGAGTTCAGGTTTGCGCATAAAGGTATCTCCCTATGTGGAAATCAAGCGTAAGTTCATCTGTGTTGTTAGAAGCACTGCCCAGCTGGTTAACTTTTTTAGCCTAGTCGCTAAGGCGGCGAAAATCAGCCTAGCAGCGCAGGTGCTACTCTGGAAAGCTCCACTTTCCTTCTCACGCAGCTGCCTGTCAACGCAAATCCAATCAAACGACCGTCTTTATTTTCAGCAATCGCTGTCATTTCACCGCTTTCTCCCTCAATTCTCCACCGTGCTGGTGTGGTTACCGGTGGGTAGGCAACCACGGGTAGTAAGGGCGTTTTCACAATGACGGGCCACGCCCCAAAGCTGACGCTGGTTGGTTTTCCGGCGAGTGTTGACGCCAGCGCTTTTACGCTCGCCTGCAGGGGCTGCACGTACATAGCGTTAACTCCCTCAACGCAAGCCACATCGCCCAACGCAAATATGTTTGGTCGAGAGGTGCGTAGCTGGCGGTCAACCACAATACCGCGATGGCTAACCGTCAGCCCGGCTGCTTCGGCAAGTTGAGTGCGCGGAGCTAAACCCGTGGCGAGTAACACGATGTCGGCAGCATAAAGGTCGCCATTATCAAGACGAAGTGATAGGACGTCATCTACGTTAAGTGCCAGTGTTGTTAGGTTATGCCCTAAGGCAAGTTGGATGCCTGCCTCTTGGAAAGCATCCGCCAGCGCTTGGCCGAGTGGTTCTGGGAGCAGACGTTGCAGCGGGGTACTTTCTGGCGCAATGAGGGTGACTTGGTGGCCGCCAGCATGGAGATCATTGGCGAACTCGCAGCCCACCAGCCCAGCACCGACAACCGCGACACGTTTAGTAGGCGCTGCGCCTAATGCGGCATAAAAGCGGCGATATTCGTCTAAGTCGTTGATGGTGAAGCATCGTTTGGCGACACTTTCAGGCACGCTGAACGGCGTATGGGGCGCCGCACCAGTGGCTAGCACCAGATCGTTATAGTGGAGCTGTTGGCCATTACTGAGTTCTACGCATTGGTTATCCACATGCAGGTGTGCGACCTGGGTGTGGGTAATTAACTCAGCGTTCAGCTCTTCTGCGACGCCGCTGGCGTCACGTTGGGCGAGTTGGTCTGGCGTTAAGCGTTTCGCAAAGCCAGTAGAAAGCAGCGGTTTACTGTAATCATCGCCACTATCGGCACTGATAAGGGTAATGGCACGTGTATCGCCTTGTCGGCGTAGGGCGCGCGCAAGGCCAATCCCCGCCATGCCGGTGCCAATAATAATCAGTGCCGAATGGGAATATCGCGATATCTCGTGTGAGGGCATGCAGTCACCAAAAGTCGGCGGAACAAAAGCCTGTGAGGTCACCATGTTACACTAGCTTTCTGTGTATTGACCGCCTTGGAGACTTTGGTGATCGCCCCTACTGTTCGGCAAGCTTGCCTATTTCCTCATCGACTATTTCCTCACTGGCTCCCTGTTGCTGCGGCTCGTCCTGCAATGAGCGCTTCGTGGTGGCAGTGGGTGGCATCGACGGACTCCTTAACGACGCGGTTAACCGTCGCAGGCGGCACAAACGCATTTCGGGTGCAATTGTTACGTCAAACGATTGGCTTACCTCTGCGGGACGAAGCGCTAGCGCTGGGAATTGAACCGCGCCGCTATGCATGGCTGAGGGAAGTAGCGTTGTGTGTCGGCGATAAGCCCTGGGTAGTAGCACGCTCGGTAGCGCCACTTAGTCAATTACAAGGTAAGGGGTTAGAAGGGCTTGGCGAGCGTTCATTAGGCAGCTGGTTGTTTCAACAACCTGACCTGGTGCGTGGGCCACTCTACGCCACTCGCCATCAGCCACGCTTTGTCGCGGAACACTCTGCGTCGCTTTTAGACAGCGTATGGGGGCGGCGCTCAGTGTTTCAGCACAGTGGGCTATCGCTGTTAGTGCAGGAATACTTTTTATCGACCATGGCAGATGATCTTGCCCTGTCTTCGCGCTAGGCTATCGCCAGCGTTTTCTTTTTGAGAGGTAAGCATGGACCGTTCTCTGTTGAGGCCAACGGGATGGGCTCGGGTGGCTGATTTTTTACATTTAACGCGATTGGATCGCCCGATTGGTACTTGGCTATTGATGTGGCCCACCTTATGGGCATTGTGGATAGCAGCAGAGGGTGTGCCTGGGCGGAATGTTCTGCTGATCTTTATTGCTGGCGTTTATGTGATGCGCGCCGCGGGCTGCGTGGTTAATGATTACGCTGATCGTCATTTCGATGGCCATGTAAAGCGCACTAAACATCGTCCGCTAGCCACTGGTCGTATCAGTGAAACCGAGGCGCAGCTGCTGTTTATCGCGCTGGTAGCCACTGCTTTCATTTTAGTGCTATTGACCAATTGGTTTACGGTGCTGTTGTCGATAGGGGGTGTTGTATTAGCGTTCATTTACCCGTTTATGAAGCGCTACACCCATTTACCTCAGGTAGTGTTGGGGGCTGCGTTCTCTTGGGCGATCCCCATGGCATTCGGTGCGGTATTGGGTCATGTGCCGTTTGAAGCATGGCTATTGTTTAGCGCGAACGTGCTGTGGACCGTTGCCTACGATACCCAATACGCCATGGTCGATCGCGACGATGACCTGAAAATTGGCATCAAATCTACCGCGGTGCTGTTTGGTAGCGCTGATCGTCTGATCATTGGTGTACTGCAAGTGGCGGCACTTGGACTACTTGCCTGGGTAGGATGGCGTGTTGGTTTAGGTGGCTTTTTCTGGCTTGGGCTAGCCGCTATGGCCGCTACGTTTGTCCACCAACAACGCTTAATCGCTGGCCGTGAGCGCGACCGCTGCTTCCAAGCATTTCTTAATAATCATTGGTCTGGCTTGTTAATTTTTGCAGGTATTGCACTAAGTTGGTGGCCAATAACTGGCTAAATATCCTCTATGTCATAAAATTGTCATCGAGTCATGGTGTTATCGTCACTGACATGTCTTTGAACTGTTTTTTAAACTATTTTTTTAATTAGTTTTCATTGAACACCGTGAGGCCCTGGAATGACCGCCAAGACCGTTTTGATTGTCGATGATGAGGCGCCTATTCGCGAGATGATCGCAGTGGCGCTGGAAATGGCTGACTATCGCGTTCTTGAAGCGGATAACGCCCAGGATGCCCACGCGATGATGGTTGACCACCAGCCAGATCTGCTTTTGCTGGATTGGATGATGCCGGGCACCAGTGGTATTGAGCTTGCAAGGCGCTTAAAGCGTGAAGAAGCCACCGCCGAGGTGCCTATCATTATGCTGACCGCTAAAGGCGAAGAAGATAACAAGATTCAAGGGCTTGAGGCTGGGGCGGATGACTATATCACCAAGCCTTTCTCTCCCCGCGAACTGGTGGCGCGCTTAAAAGCAGTATTGCGACGTACTACCCCCCGAGGTGTCGAAGATCCTATTGAAATTAATGGCTTGCTATTAGACCCAGTGAGCCACCGTGTGAGTGCTTACGGTAAGGCGTTAGAAATGGGGCCGACGGAGTACCGTCTGCTGCAGTTTTTCATGACGCACCAAGAGCGCGCCTATACACGTAGCCAACTGCTCGATCAAGTGTGGGGCGGTAACGTATACGTTGAAGAGCGGACGGTAGATGTTCACATCCGACGTCTACGTAAGGCCTTAGGAGAAGCTCACCAGAGTCTCATTCAAACGGTGAGAGGCACTGGGTACCGTTTTTCCGCGCGGGTGTAACGGTGCGCCTGTGGAGCCGAGAACTATGGCGAATTGCGTGGCTGGCCGCTTTGGGCGCTTGTCTGGGGTGGTTGCTGGGTATGCCAGGTCTTGGAGTTGCTGCGGGGCTTGCCGTTTGTCTGGTGTATCAACTGCGCCAATTGCGAGCGCTCTTTAAGTGGTTAACGCTTCATCCTCATGATGAACCCCCTGCTGCGAGCGGCATGTGGGGCGAGCTTTTTGATCGCTTGTATCGCTACCAAAAGAGCCAACGGATTACTCAGAATCGCTTACGTGCCACCCTTGCACGTATTCAGGAATCATCCGAAGCGATGCGTGACAGTGTCGTTATGCTAGATCGACATGGCGACCTGGAGTGGTGGAACAGTGCCGCGACAGAAATGCTGGGCTTGCAAACAGCCCACGACCGTGGCCAGCACATTACCAACCTGCTTCGTGACCCGCGATTTATCAGCTACTTTAATGCACGTAAATACGGTGAGCCGCTGACCTTAACGTCGCCCATCGATGAACGGCATATCCTTCAATATCAAATTACTCTCTATGGTGATGATGAGCGCTTGGTAATGGCGCGAGATATTACCCGCTTGCATCGTTTAGAGCAGATGCGTCGTGACTTTGTCGCCAATGTTTCCCATGAACTACGCACACCGCTAACGGTATTGATGGGTTATTTAGAAACCTACAGCGACTTAAAAGAGCAACTTCCACCACGTTTGGGCCGAGGTATTGCTCAGATGGAAGAGCAGACGAAGCGTATGCAAAACTTAGTCAATGATCTGCTACTGCTCTCTCGGTTAGAAATTGATCAAGGTGGCGAGGATCATCATGCGTTGGCGTTAGGGCCAATGCTCGACGCCATTCGCCGCGATGCGCTAGCGCTCTCTAATCAACAGCACAGTGTTCAAGTCGCGCTTGAGAGCGATGCCCGTCTGATCGGCAGCGAGCAGGAACTGCATAGCGCTATTTCAAACCTAGTGTTTAACGCTGTGCGGTATACGCCAGAGGGTAGTCAGATAACACTTCGCTGGAAAACCATGCCCAATGGCAGTGCTTGTATTGAAGTTGACGACGATGGTGAGGGAATTGACCCTGTGCATATTCCACGCTTAACCGAGCGTTTCTATCGCGTTGATAAAGGGCGTAGTACCGCAACGGGTGGTACCGGGCTTGGTCTAGCGATTGTAAAGCATGTGTTGCTAAGACATGACGCATTGTTACAAATTGAATCTCGCCCTGGCGAAGGAGCCCTCTTTCGCTGTGTTTTTCCGTCTTCACGTGTTGTCAAAAGCGAGTCCGCCTCGCGCAATTCTGTTTAAGTACAAGTGATGTATAGGTGTGTCATGCTTGTCATACAAGTATGGTCACATAATACTCATGTGCCATTTCTAACCACTTTCCCTGCTTGATCTGCAAACGCTTTAAGCGCCCTTTCTATTATTTTTTATTGACTAAGTGTTTGTTTTGTTTGATTTTTTATATAATTTTTGATTTTTTGGCACATCGTCTGCAAGTGTCTTGGTACTTGGTAAGAGAGAAAACCATAGGATTTGGTAAGCCGAAAGGCCGTCTTTCTTACTATTTAAGCAGTACCTGAACAGCGATCTAGGAGACGGAACATGATGTCCAAGGAACTACTCAAGAAAGCTGGTATTTTAAGTGTAGCGTTCGGTTTAGTGGCTAGCCCTGCAGCATTCGCTCAAGAGCCAGCAGACCCCGCGAACAATATTTCCCCTGACGAGCAGCCTGTTGAGACTCAATCCGAAAGTACAACAGATTCAAGTGATTATGATAGCCAAGAGCTGACTCATGACGAAGGCGATAACGCCAGCGACATGGAACCTAGTTCAACTAGCCAGGACGATTCAGAGTCTGGCTATGACAGCACAGATGAGTTGCCTGAAGAAAATAGCGGAATGTAACATTAACTTTGGTTACTTATCTTTTCAAAAGGTACTATAACTCTTACGCTTACGGATGAGCTATTCAGAGGCATGGATGTCAAATTGCATGGATGCTCCTAGATTCAAGGATTGAATCTTTCGACGGTCAACACGCTAGTTAGGGTTAATTCCAAGGCTGGAGCCCCTCAAACGGATAGGAAGCTAGTGTTACGTATCGCGATACTAAGAGTGCTCAAGACCCCACTTCGGTGGGGTCTAATTTTTTGTGTATAGTATAATCATTGTTACGTTGCCCACTGTTTCTTGGTGTTAAAAATGCAATTATTCAGATGACACGTTTTGCGATTGGCAAAAGAAGGTACCTTGTATCATTGCATTGTCGGTTGCTCCATATAGCAAGGAGTTTTTATTTATGTTGTTGAAATCATTTGTTAAAAGCACTGTGGTTGTAGGCTTATCGTTGGGGCTTATCGTTGGGGCTTATCGCAAGTCCATTAGCGTTTGCACACTCTTCCATTGAGCTGAATCAAGGACGTGCTGAGAACCAAGAAATTATTCAACCTCAATCTCGTAACACATCGGGCCCTGCAACCTATTCAGCTAAAGATTTGATCAATGATAATGAGAATACTCTGATATATGCTCCTTCAAGCCGTGCCAGTGACGCTGATGATGACTCTAAAGAGCGAGCAGGTTATCGCGCTGAAGAACTCAACCGTGAAGAAGGTAGCAGTACACGCTGGTAAAGAGGGCGATGGTTAAACGTGTGTGACAAATAAGTTTTATAGCAAAAACCCCGCTTCGGCGGGGTTTTTGTGGTTAAGACGGTGATCGATTGATCCTGTTAATGCTGGTGATGGCGGTCAGCGGCGGTGCTTCCTTCTTGGGCGCTTTGAACCCAAACTTCTATTTCAATAGCGTCTTGCTGGGCAAATTCGAGCGTGATGGGAAACCGGTCACCTTCTGCCAATGGCTGATGTAATCCCATTAGCATTAAGTGATAGCCGCCACCTGGGCGCATTGTTAGCGTTTCATCTTTAGCGATTTCGATAGCACTGACGTGGCGCATTTTCATCATATCGCCTTCCATCTGCATATCATGTAGCTCAACACTTTCGCTCACAGGTGTCTGCGCGCTGACCAGTGTGACGGACTCTGTATGAGCCGTAATATCCAGATAAGCGGCACCATTTGCCACACCGGGGGGAGTTGGCGTGGCAAAAGGATGAGCGATCCTTAACTGGTCGGTTTGAACGTCGTGAGCCGACGCGAAAGAGATTGAGCCAGTGAGGAGAGCCGTCAACCAGAGTGCGCGGGTCAGCATGGTCGTATTCCTTGTAGGGGCCTTATCTTCTTAACAAGGCTTATGCTTAATCTTGAGAATAATAGTGAAGCCAAACAACCTTAAGGTAACAAATAGGTTGTGTCAGCGTTATAGCGATTAAGCCATCAGCGATGAGGCGTAATGTCGCGCGTGCCGCGGTAGTGGTCGTCCCACATTAAGACGGCACCTGCCACCGCGCCGGGAATTAAGAACAGGTTGGCGAGAGGAATCCAGGTCACTAACATGATCAACCCGCCGTAGGTGAGGCTTGGCCACCACCGTTGCGATAATCGTGTACGCATATCGCGAAACGTAACCTTATTGTTATCCATAGGATAATCTAAATAAGTGATTGCCATGATCCACGCGGAAAAAAGGATCCACAAAATAGGCGCTATCAGGTTCAGGCCAGGTATCCAGCTAATGATAAACAGTATCACCATGCGTGGCAGAATATAACCGAGTTTGACTAGCTCACGACCCAAGGCATCGACGGCGGTTTTAGCGAGTCCGCGGTCATCCAGGGGTTCACGTCCTGTTGCTTGGCGCTCTACCTTCGCGGCTAAAAAACCATAGAAAGGTGCGGCGATTAAGTGGGTGACCAGGGTGAAGGTAAAAAAGATCACCAGCAGTAGGCTGATAAAGAACAGTGGCCAGATTAGCCATGAGAGCCACTCAAGCCAGCTTGGCACCATTGTCATCGCACTGTCTAGCCAGCCAGAAAAGCGGCTGACCACGAAACTGAGCATGCTGGCATAAACGATTATATTGACCACGATAGGTAGGAAAATATAGCGCCGCAGACCTTTCTGGTAGACCAAGCGAGTGCCTCGACTCAGCGCTGTCATCGCATCCAACATGTTTGCTCCTTAGAAAAAACGCCCAGAGGGGATATCTGGGCGTATTGCAGGAGGAATCGCGTGCTAGGTCAAGATTTTTTAAGTACCTGCGGGTCGATCGTGTCGGGATCGCTATGGCGAATATCTAACCCTTTGACCAAGTAGACAACGTACTCCGCCAGGTTGTTGGCATGATCACCCACGCGTTCTAAGGCACGTAGCACCCACATAATGCTAAGTACGGAGCTAATCGAACGTGAGTCTTCCATCATAAAGGTCATCAGCGAACGCATGGCGCTACCATACTCATCGTCAACGAACTCATCTTCGCGCACAACTTGCATTGCAAGATCAGTATCAAAACGCGCAAAAGCGGTAAGTGAATCGCGAAGCATTTTACGCACGTGCTCGCTGATATGGCGTACTTCGACTAAACCACGAATACTGCCGCTACTTTCGCTCAACAGTAGTGCATTTCGAGCAATTTTGCTGGCTT
Source organism: Halomonas sp. 3A7M (assembly GCF_014897875.1). Classification (NCBI taxonomy): domain Bacteria; kingdom Pseudomonadati; phylum Pseudomonadota; class Gammaproteobacteria; order Oceanospirillales; family Halomonadaceae; genus Halomonas; species Halomonas sp. 3A7M. Next base: position 21,479 of record NZ_JABUZD010000034.1, on the reverse strand, counting down.
CATCGCCGATACGCTCAAGGTCAGAAGTTGCGCGAATAACCGCCAGCACTAAGCGCAAATCGGAAGCTGCGGGCTGACGACGCGCTAATACCCGCGTACATTCATCGTCAATTTGCAGCTGCAGGTCGTTCACTTGGCGGTCATTGTCGCGCACTTTCTCAGCAAGACGGCTATCACCTTCCAGTAGCGCAAAAACAGCATCTTGCACTTGTTTTTCCACCAGACCGCCCATGGCCATCAGGTGGGTTTTTAGCTCCTCCAGCTCTTGGTTGAACTGGCGAGAGATATGTTGGCTGTGGCTATCGCTCGTAATATCCATTGAGCACTCCTGACGTGATGTCTTTGGGGCCTAGGTGATGCGGCCGGTGATGTAGTTTTCGGTGCGTTGTAAACGCGGGTTGGTGAACACTTGATCCGTTGGCCCGTACTCAACGAGTTCACCGTGCTGCAAAAAAGCCGTGTAGTCAGAAACCCGCGCGGCTTGCTGCATATTGTGGGTAACCAGCACTAGCGTTAGCTGTGATTTAAGGTTACGAATCAGCTCTTCAATTTTCAGCGTTGAGATCGGGTCTAAGGCTGACGCTGGTTCATCAAGTAGCAGTACATCCGGCTGTACGGCAAGCGTACGAGCAATGACCAAGCGCTGCTGCTGGCCGCCAGATAGCTGCCAGGCCGATCGGTGCAGACGATCTTTAACCTCATCCCACAGTGCTGCCGATGTCAGTGCCCATTCGATAATGTCGTCTCGCTTCCGCTTGGGTAAGCGTTGCTGTAAACGCAGGCCAAAGGCCACGTTTTCATAAATCGACATAGGGAAAGGGTTGGGTGTTTGAAACACCATCCCAACGCGCCGTCGCAACTCGGTAACATTCATGTCCGGGGCATGAATATCCTGACCTTCAAGCTGAATATGGCCACTGTGTGTTACCGATTCATTAAGGTCGTGCAGTCGGTTAATCGCGCGTAGCAGCGTTGACTTTCCACAGCCTGAAGGGCCAATAAAGGCCGTTACACGGTGGCGTGGTAGGTCTAATGTTAGATCGCGCAACGCCATTTTCCCCGCATAAGCGAGGTGAAACTTTGCAATGCTCAAGCAGCGCTGTTCGGCAGAAAAACGCGCCACGGGTGCGAGAGCCGCATTGTTGGACGATAAAGACGCTAACATTCGTTTCCTCGCTGACGCCTCAGATAATGACGCAGAAATATGGCAGTTAGATTAAGCACGAGTACGATTAATACCAGCAGCAGCGCAGTGGCGAAAACCAGCGGAATGGCGGCCTGCACATCTTCACCATGAAAGGCGGTATCAAATAAATGATAGCCGAGGTGCATAAACTTGCGCTCTAGATGAAGGTAGGGAAACTCACCATCTACAGGCATTTGCGGCGCTAGCTTGGCAACGCCCACTAGCATTAGCGGCGCCACTTCGCCTGCGGCTCTGGCGACGGCTAAAATCATCCCCGTTAGCATGGCGGGCGTTGCCATGGGCAACACCACCCGCGTTAACATTTCTAAACGTGTCGCCCCCAGTGCAACGGCACCTTCCCGCTGGGCATCGGGTATGCGTGCTAGCCCTTCTTCGGTAGCGACAATCACCACAGGTAACGTGAGCAAGGCAAGTGTTAGCGAGGCCCAAAGAAGGCCGCCGGTTCCAAATGTGGGTGAGGGCAGTTCATCGCTAAAAAACCAGCTGTCGATAGAGCCGCCTACTCCGTATACAAATACCCCAAGGCCAAACACGCCATAAACGATTGAGGGCACACCTGCCAGGTTGCGTACGCCAATGCGAACTAAGCGCGTTAAGCGGTTTTGGTGAGCGATTTCGTTTAAGTAAATGGCAGCGAGAACCCCAAACGGAGTAACGATTACTGACATCAGAATGACCATTAAGACAGTGCCAAAAATGGCTGGCCAGACACCTCCGCCAGTATTTGCGGCGCGTGGCCCTTCACTTAGAAATTGCCAGATGCGTTGCCCCCAGGCGATGGTTTTTTGTCCCCATGACATAGCATTTGGTGATTGAAAGTAGGTAACACTTGCCAGCGGCTGGCGAAGTATTTGACCATCGGCGGTGGCTAGCACTAACGTGCCAGGGGGCCGCTGGTTGACGGGCAAGGCAAGCGCATCCTGGATGAAGGCCCAGGCAGCTTGTTCTGTTAACCGTTGATCGCCACTCTCCAGCGTCATTAAGCGACCTATAAAATCACCCCATGGGGTGCGCGTTAAGCGGATAAGGTCGGTTGGCTCGGCCTGTTGGCTAATCTCATCAATGGCAATCCACTGCCAGTTGCTTCCTGTAATATCCTGATTACCAGTGAAATAGAGCCGTTCTGACCCTGCTCCTTTGGGCAGCGTCGTTTCACGAACTGACTGCCCAATGACGATGTCGCCTGACTTGAGGGTAACTTCCTCTAACGGCGCTGGCCAAAAATGCCCTAACCCCCGAATCGTCAGCAGCGTTAATAATGCTGCCAACATTAATAACGAAAGCGCCACACAGGCAGCACAAAGCCAAGGCCAGAGCCCGCTGCCGCTCATTTTTAAAAAATCAACGTTTGAAAAAACAGCCCGCTGCCAACGCATTAGAGTGTGCTCCCTAAGCGTTGATAGCGTCGGCGCAAGCGCTGTCTGACAATTTCAGCCAGGGTGTTCACCACAAAGGTAAAAATGAACAAGGCCAACGCCGCCAGTATCAGTAAGTGATAGGTCAGCCCACCTGGAGATGCCTCGGGAAGCTCAATGGCGATAGAGGCTGATAGCGAACGCAGCCCTTCAAACGGACTGGCACTCAAGAGCGCGGTGTTACCGCTGGCCATTAACACAATCATGGTTTCGCCCACGGCGCGGCCAGCGCCAATCATCACCGCTGAAAAGACCCCAGGACCTGCCGTGGGTAGGGCAACTTTCCACAGTGCTTGCCAGCGACTAGCGCCTAGCGCTTGAGCACCTTCCATTAAGGTAGGGGGCACATCGGCAAGTGCATCTTCCGCGAGTGAATAAATACTGGGAATCACCGCAAATCCCATCGCAATGCCTACAATCAATGCATTTCGAGTGGCGTAATCAAGACCATAACGTTGATCCAGCAAGCGTCGCAGGTCGCCGCCAAGCCAGTGTTGTTCAATGATGGGAGCAATCCATATAGCCAGTACAGCCATGCCAGCCAACCAGGGGATCAGCCATAAGCCTGCCCAAGAAAGCGGTAGTCGTTGACGAACGTGGGCGGCCGTCCGATACCATAGATATCCCGCTAAGGCTGCGCTAAGAGGTAGCCAAATAATGATCATCAAGGCACTAGCCAGGTTTCGTTCCACCCAGGGGGCGAGTAATAAACCGGCAATGAAACCGATGACAACGCCAGGCACTGCTTCCATCAACTCAAGCGTTGGCTTCAAACGGCTACGGAGTCGTGCTGACATGAATAGTGCAGAGTACATTGCCGCGCCCAGGGCAATAGGCGTTGCGAATAGCATGGCCGCCAGTGCCGCTTTTAACGTTCCCCAGGCAAGGGGCGAGAGTTTAGCGAGGCTGAACGTGTCGCCAAAGGCGAGCAAGGGTAGCGTTTCCCAAAAAAGGAACACACCAATCGCTAAAATTGCCAACAAAACACCGATGCCACCGGCGGTGATAAGCCCGGTAGCAAGTCGGTCTTGTATATGGCGCAGCGGCTGACGCGAGAAGGGTAGCCGAGGAGGAATCATGTCGACATCATAGAAAAGCGAAAGCCATCACGAAAATAAGCATGCATGGTCAAGTCTCCTTACCCTATCGTTTGTTTATGACAATTAAATGACAGTTCACAGGTGTTGGCGCTGAGCATCACGCAGGTGATTGGGCAGCGGCACAAAGCCAGCTGCTTTGACAATTTGCTGACCCTCTTCGGAAAAGATAAGTGTCAGGAAGGCTTGCTCCACAGGTGGCAATGACTCGCCGGGTGGCAGGTTAACGTAAAGATAGAGATCGCGTGATAATGGGTACTTTCCTTGCTGAATAGAGCGTTCGTTGGGCGCAACGGCAGCGCCGGATTCATCGACTAGGCGCAGTGCGCGCACCATTGGGTTTAAATGGTTGTAGCCTGCATAGCCCATGGCATTGAAGGACTCTCCTACCGCAGCAATGACCGCCGATGAGCCTGGGTGTTCACTGATATCTAGGCGGAACTCGCCATCGCACAGGGCTCTTGCCTGAAAGAGGCCATGAGTACCTGACGCTAGGTTACGGCCATGCAGGGCTATTTGGCCATAGGGCCAATCCGTCGCCGGGATCAGCGTACTCCAGCGCCGGATGGGGTGGGGGGCACCGCAAGCGAGGCTAGTTGAAAAAATCGCATCGACTTGTTGGAGTGTCAGGGTATCCAATGGGTTATGGCGATGTACCGCCACGACTAATGCGTCCCGAGCAACACGAAGTTCAAGCGGTGGGTAACCGTAGCGGTCAATAAACTGCTGGCGTTCTGCATGGGTCATGGGACGTGACATCGGCCCTAGGCGAGTGGTGCCAGCCACTAAGGCAGTTGGCGCGCTGGCTGAGCCGCCGGCCTGAAATTGCAGGTTGATATCCGGGTGGCGGGCGCTTAAGGCTTCGCCCCAGCGCAGCACTAAGCCTGCCATGGTGTCAGAACCGACGGCACCTAACGTGCCGCTCACCGAAGTTGGCTGCCCCCAGGCAAGCGTGCCTGCCATTAAAAGCCAGCCAGTCAGAAGCAGTAGCAGTTGATGTTTGCTCACACGTCGTAAATTGTAACGCTTCAAACGACACCCCTCTTGTGATTAACTATTACCAGCCTATTGCGATGCAGCAACATCACAACAATAACCTTTTGAAGCGACCACCTTATGACACCGCTGGACACCGATTTGGACGATGTACCTGCTCCGCAGGGGCAGCTCACCTTAAAGTTACTGGCTTCTCGGCAAGATACCAATCTCTATGGTGATATTCCGGGGGGTTGGTTAGTCAATCAGATGGATCAAGCCGCCGAATTAGCCGCGGGCCGAGAGGCAGGCGGTCGCACAGCGACCGTGGCTATCGAAGCGATGGATTTTTTAAGCCCGGTACGCGTGGGTTCTATGGTAAGTGTCTATACCTGCGTGCGGGAAATAGGCCATAGCTCAATTAAGATTGATGTTGAGGTATGGGTGCGTCCACCTCAGGGTCGCCATTTGGAAGAGCGGCAGAAAGTCACCGAAGCGCGTTTTGTGATGGTAGCGTTGGATGATAATGGGCGTATCCGTGCGGTGCATAGCTGAGAGATTGGTTGACCATTAACATCGCAAAAGGGCGCCTTGGCGCCCTTTGTTGTGTCGCTACTAAAAGTTGGCGAAATTCCTAGACGCCGACATTGTCGCGGTTTTTCAGGTAGGCGTATTCGCCGACATCGCTGAATGGGCGCAGTAATTTCTGGAAGGCTGAGTAAGAGTCATAAACACGGCGAGACTCTTCGTCACTGTCTACTTGGCGCTGGATCGCGGCTTTTGAAGATTCATACAGCGCTGCCATCACGTCGTCTGGGAAGGTACGCAGTTGAACACCATGTTCATCGACCAGCGTTTCCAATGCCTGAGCGTTACGGAAGGCAAATTCGCTGATCATGGCGAGGTTAGAGGCGCGCGCAGCCTCACGGATAACGTCTTGCAGATCTTCTGGCAGGGAATTCCAAGCGTCTAAATTGACCGTGCCTTCCAGTACGGCTGTCGGCTCGTTCCAGGCGGAGGTGTAGTAGTAATCCGCTACTTGGTGAAGGCCAAACGCCATATCATTGTAAGGCCCGACCCAGTCCGCTGCATCAAGTGCGCCGGTTTGCAGCGAGGTGAAGATTTCTGAGCCCGCCATAGTGACGGTACTGACGCCAATGCCGTTCATCGCTTCGCCAGCAAGGCCTGGCAGGCGAAGTTTTAGGCCCTGCATATCGTCTAGGGAGTTAATCTCTTTTTTGAACCAGCCGCCCATTTGCGTGCCGGTATTACCGACAGCGAAAGGCTTCAGGTTGTGGTTGGCGTAGATTTCATCCCACAGTTCCTGGCCGCCACCGTTATACAGCCACGCATTCATTTCGGTGGTGTTCATGCCAAACGGCACAGCAGTGAAAAACTGTGAGGCCGCGACCTTGCCGCGCCAGTAGTAGGATGCGGAATGCCCCATCTCTGCGGTACCCGCAGCGACCGCATCGAACACCTCAAGTGCAGGCACAAGCTCACCAGCACCGTGTACACGAATGCGCATGCGGCCATTGGAGAGCTGCTCGACCCGACGCGCGAAGTCATTGGCACCTGTGCCAAGCGCTGGGAAGTTTTTCGGCCAGGAGGTCACCATATCCCAGGTGTAGGTTTCGTTGGCGCTAGCAGTGGAAACAAAAGGCGCAGCAGCGACACCGGCGGCACCGAAGCCGGCGGTTTTTAGAAATTGGCGGCGTTGCATGGCGGGCATAACTCCGAAATTATCTGATGTTTTTTTATTAACGCGCAGTGAGCGCAGTGTCCATCAGCCAGTATGCGCTAAGCAGGTTTTAATCGGCAAGTACCCGCCTACAGCTTTACGCTTACGTTAACACCGCTCAAAGTGGGGTGAGTTTGGCAAACCCTAGTACGAGCCATTTCACCCCTTCACCTTCAAAGCTGACCTGTACGCGGGCGCGGGCACCTTCACCTTCCGCGTTTAAAATGATGCCTTCGCCAAACACCGGATGCATTACCCGCTGGCCAACATGCAGGGCAGGTAGGTCGCCGTCGCTTTCAACCCGCTGTTGCGCAAAACTTGAGCGTGAAGCGGTAACGGGGCGGGAAATATGGCCACGTAGGCGGACTTCTTCCAATAAATGGGGGGGAAGTTCGCGTAGAAAGCGCGATGGCCTGGGGAATACTTCTTTGCCATGCAGGCGGCGGGTTTCGGCATGGGTCAGGTAGAGTTTCTGCATCGCGCGGGTAACGCCGACATAGCAAAGTCGTCTTTCCTCTTCGAGCCGCCCTGGCTCTTCGATCGACATTTTATGAGGAAACAGGCCCTCTTCAACGCCGGCAATAAACACCACGGGAAACTCCAAGCCCTTAGCAGAGTGCAGGGTCATCAGCTGCACGCTGTCTTCAAACTCATCGGCTTCATGGTCGCCGGCATTAAGTGCCGCTTCGGAAAGAAATGCTTCCAGCGCTGCCATGCCTTCGCCTGCCTCAGGGGTCTCGAAGGCATCGCCATGGGTAAAGGCGCGCGCAGCTGTCACCAGCTCTTCCAGGTTTTCCACGCGCGCTTGGCCTTTTTCGCCGCGCTCGCTCTTGTGATGCTCGATCAGGCCGGTATGCGTGGTGATGTGGTCGATAATTTCATGCAGCGGCAGGCCAGATGCATCGTTGTCTAATTGCTCAATGAGGTTGGCAAATGTCTGCACCGCGTTGGCTGCACGGCCTTTTAGCGAGCCGTCTTGAATGGCATCGTGCAGCGCCTGCCACAGAGAAATGCTTTGTTCTCGGGCACGGTGGCGCACAATCTCTACCGTACGGGTGCCTATCCCGCGGGTAGGCACGTTAATCACGCGCTCCAGAGAGGCGTCGTCATCACGATTAAGCAGTAGGCGCAGGTACGCTAGGGCATTTTTGATCTCTAAGCGCTCATAAAAGCGGTGCCCCCCGTAAATACGGTAGGGCATACCTTGGCGGATCAGCGTCTCTTCCAGTAAGCGCGATTGAGCATTGGAGCGGTAAAGAATGGCAACATCGCGGCGATTAAACCCTTCATCGACCTTTTCTTTGATGGTATCGACGATATAGCGGGCTTCTTCTAAGTCGTTAAACCCGGCGTAAACAGAAATAGGGTCGCCTTCGACACCGTCAGTCCATAGGTTTTTACCCAGCCGCTCACTGTTATGACTGATCAGCGTGTTAGCGGCCTCCAGAATCGCGCTTGTGGAGCGGTAGTTCTGCTCTAGGCGTACGGTGTGAGTGTTAGGGAACTCCTCCTCAAAGCGGCGAATATTTTCCACTTTGGCGCCGCGCCAACCGTAAATTGACTGGTCATCGTCACCGACGGCGGTCATCGGTGTTTGTAGCCCAGTGAGTAGTTTTAACCACGCGTATTGCAGCGTATTGGTGTCCTGAAACTCATCGACCAATACATGACCAAAGCGCTCGCGGTAATGATTTAGCAACGGCGGGTTGTCACGCAACAGTTCTAGGCTGCGCAGTAGCAGTTCACCGAAGTCCACTAAGCCGCCGCGTTCGCAGATAAATTGGTAGCGCTCATAAAGCTCTACCATCTGGCCAAGATAACCATCGCCGTCCACGTTGACTTGGTGGGGGCGAAGTCCTTCCTCTTTGCAGCCAGAGATAAAGCCTTGCACCTGGCGGGGCGGGAAGCGCTCATCATCGATGGAATAATCTTTGAGCATCCGTTTTACCAGCCGTAACTGGTCATCGGAGTCGATGATTTGGAAGTGCTGTGGCAGCCGGGCATCCTGCCAGTGAGTGCGCAGTAGGCGATGAGCAATAGAGTGAAACGTGCCAACCCATACATGGCGCATGGAGATGCTCAGCAGGGCTTCCAGACGAGTGCGCATTTCCCGCGCGGCCTTGTTGGTAAACGTGACCGCCAGCAGGGCATACGGCGAAAGCCCTTCGGCCTGCATTAGCCAAGCAATGCGATGAACCAGCACGCGGGTTTTACCGGATCCGGCACCCGCCAGTACCAGTAAGTTACCCTGGGGTGCGCTTACTGCCTCGCGCTGGGCAGGGTTGAGCTGATCAAGTATCGCCGTGACGTCGTCCATATAAGCCGCTGCCGGTTCGAAAAATGGGCGGCCAGTTTAGCACAGCCAGTGAACTGGCTGTGCATACAGTCGAATGGACAGCTACGGTTCTTCAGGGTAACGCAGCGTATTCAGGCTCTTTTTGACGGCTTTTAGCTGCTCAGCAAGCCTCGGGCCGCGCGTTTTGGCAACGCCAACGGCGAGGACGTCGATAAGCACCAAATGGGCGATTCGTGAGCTAAGCGGCGTGTAGATTTCGGTATCTTCATGCACATCGATATACAACGGCAGGCTCACTTCGCCGGCCAGCGGTGAGTCACTCGGGCACAGGCCAATAACGGTAGCGCCTGCTTCGCGCGCTAAGCGAACGCTAGCGACCAGTGCTTTAGTGCGGCCAGTTTGTGAGATGGCGACCACCACATCACCCTCTTTTAGCGTGACCGCCGACATATTTTGCATATGCGGGTCCGCATAAGCGGAGGTCGATATCTGCAGGCGGAAGAACTTGTGCTGGGCATCGAAAGCCACGGCACCGGAGGCCCCAAAGCCATAGAACTCAACGCGGTTTGCCATGGCGAGAGCGTTGACTGCACGCCCGAGGGCATCATTATCAAGCCGGTCGCGCACCGATAAAAGTGTGCCCACGGTGGAGTCGAAAATGCTATGGGAAAATTCGGCAACCGAGTCGCTATCGTTCATCGAGAACTGGGCAAACTGACTACCACTGGCCAGCATCTGGGCAAGTTGGAGTTTAAAGTCCTGAAACCCATTACAGCCGAGTGCGCGACAGAAGCGCACGACGGTGGGCTCGCTAACTTTAGCCTCTGTTGCGAGGTCGACAATCCGCATATGGATGACCTCGTCTGGGTTGCGCAGTACGAACCGCGCAACCTTTTGCTCGGAGCGACGAAAGTGCTCCATGCGGCGTCTCATTTCATCGAACAGGGCGCGGCTCACATTAAGCTCCTTAAATTCTCTTTAGTACTTATGCAGACACAGTATAAATGCGATTGACTCATGCGTTTAAATGCCGTTAGGGCATTTCAGCTGGATTCGTCATCATTTTGTCAAGTAGGTTATAGTAAGAAGTGAAGTGCCGCACTGCATCATTTAAATAAACAGTCGTCACGGATGCAGGTGGACGTAGGCATATTCACCTGGAGGAACGTCGATTATGAGAAACGTCGAACGAATCACCTCGGTAAAAAGCGAACTGCTCGACATCTTTATGAGTATGGAAGTGGATGAGCATGTTGAGCGTCGGCGCAGTGCCGCCCAGCGCAGCCTAAGGGCGCGTAGGGGCATCGAGCTGCATCGGGAGTTTCAGAAGTTATCGCGAGATATCGCCCCGATGCCAGACGATGACGAGCAGCAAGAGAGCGAACTGCATTAAAAAAGTGCACTAAAGAGTGCACTTAAAAGGTAGGCTCAAAAAGTATACCTAAGGATTGTAGGACGCTGAAGCAGATCCGCCCCGCTCATGCGCAGGGCGGCACTGCTCAATAGTGCTGATTGTCAGTAAGGGTTTAGAGTAGCCCTGTGACGAACACTGCAATAACGCCTGCGGGCGCTATAAAGCGCGCGATGACGTTCCATACGCTAACGCCTGTGGACGAAAGCCCCAGCTCAGCCTCTACACTGTCACGCTTCAAACACCACGCAACAAATATAATTGCCCCCAGCCCGGTTAATGGCAGCAAGATCTTGCTGGTAAACGTATCGAGTAGATCGAAAATATTAAGGCCGAAGAAAAGCACCTCAGACCACACGTTAAACGACAACAATGCGGCGACACCGAGTACCCAGACGCCAATCCCACTTGTTAAGGTAGCGGTGACACGAGACATTGTAGTGCGCTCTTCAAGCATTTCTACCGTCGGTTCCAGCAGGGAAATCGCTGACGTTAAGGCAGCAAAGGTCAGCAGTAAGAAAAACATCAAGCCCAAAATTGTACCGCCAGCCATATTGCCGAAAGCTAATGGTAACGTGACAAAAATCAAACCTGGGCCTTCTCCAGCGCTGAGCCCATTAGCAAATACGATCGGAAAGATTGCTAAGCCCGCCAACAGCGCGATCGCCGTATCCAGAATAATAACGGTGCGTGCGGTACTGATCAGGTTAACGTCTTCGCCTAGGTAGGAACCGTAGGCCATCATAATGCCCATACCCAGCGATAGGGTGAAGAACGCTTGGCCCATGGCAGCGAGTACAACACCGCCGTCAAGTGCATCCCAATCCGGGCTGAACATAAAGGCTAGCGCTTCACCAAAATAGCCGCTGGTCATGCCGTAGCCCACCAGTATCAGCATTAATACCACCAGAGCTGGCATCAACAGTCGTGCTGCGCTCTCAAGGCCCTTGGTTACGCCACGCGCAACGATCCCAATGACGAGCGCCATAAAGGCTGTATGCCAAAGCAGCAGGGTCGTCGGGCTAGCCAACATGCCGCCAAAAAGGCCACTAATGGCGTCAGCATCTTGGCCGTTAAACGTTCCAATGACGGAACTAAGGGTGTAGTTCAGCGACCAGCCGCCAATGACGCTGTAAAAAGACAGAATCAGGAACGCCGCTAATACGCCACTCACACCGATTAACGCCCACGCCTTGGATTTACCATGATCGGCTGCTAGGTCCGCCATAGTGTTGATTGGATTTTTCTGGCCACGACGACCAATCATCCATTCAGCCACCAAAATGGGCAGGCCCACCAACGCTACGCAAGCAAGGTAGACAAGCACGAAAGCTGCCCCACCACTGTCGCCCACCATGTAAGAAAAGCGCCAAATGTTGCCAAGGCCAACGGCTGAACCAGCGGCCGCTAGCACAAACCCCATGCGCGATGACCACTGTGCATGTGCAAGTTTTGCCATGAAATCACCTGTTTAGTTAATTGTAATAAGGCGTTATAAGCCTAATGTGCTGATTTTCGGAAAAGAGAAATGTTCTAACGTTATTTTCCGAAAGTACGCGCAATTTATCCGATCGTGGTGGGGGTTGCCAGTCAGTTAGCCTAAAAAGATCGGTCAAAACAGTTGGCTCTGCTTATCGTCGGCGAATGACGCAAGCGCTGGCAAAGTGATGCGTTGTTGAACTTCATGGTACAAACAGCGCGCCAGTTCTGGTGACGCTCGGTTATCAGCAGTATGCACAAATAAGAAAGGGGTTTTCCCCTGACTTATCCACAGGATGAGCCTGTCTGTCCACGGCGTGAAGTAGTCCCTATTAATTGTTTTGTCAATATGGCCAATAAAGCGAATGACTGGATAATTTGCTGTAGAAAGCACGTGTAGCGGGAGTTTCGGCTTTTCTTGCTGAGCATGCGCTAGGCCAGGATGGTCGTTGACGGGTGTTGAAAACAGCGGGCGAACATCGAGCATCACGCGGTTAGCTGAATAAGTTATTAACAAGCGGTTCAGGGCTTTTTCAGCGTCTCCTTTAAGGAAAAAAGCGGGGTGGCGTACCTCTACTGCGCAAGGCAAGTGGGTCGGCCATTGAGCAAGTAGTGCTTCTAGTTGTGACAGCTCCGAAGGGCCAAAATCACGTGGTAGCTGAACCATGGTAGGACCAAGGCGATCATGCAGTGGCGTGAGTGCTTCGAGAAACGCCCAGGCATTTTCTGGCTGGGTTAAACGCTGGTCATGGGTGACTGTGGCGGGAAGTTTAAAGCAGAAACGAAAATGAGGCGGTATTTGCCGCGCCCACGCGGCCACCGTTTCTGCCTTTGGTGCGCCGCTATAAAACGTTGTATTGCCCTCAACGCTTGAAAAGACCGCCGAATAATCGCTTAACAGGTCAGTTTTGGCATGCCTTGGATAAAGAGTGCCAAGCCAATCCTGATTGGCCCACATGGGCAGACCAAGGTAAAGCGGTAGCGTCATGTTAAGGCCTTTCGTGGTTATCTTTATACTAGTGTAACTGTTTCATAGAAGCGTTCAGGTGCTTTTCTAGGGCACTGTTTCTAGAACATTGTTTCTAGGGCATTGTTTTTAGGAAATTGTTGCGACGATTAAATAGACAAGAACGGCTTGGATGAGCATTGGCGCCAATCAGTACTGCTCTCGGAGAATGAGCAAAAAAGTGCATAGTGTTCCTCCAAGAACTGCATAGTGAAGGCTGGGGGAAGCCTCTAGGGTTAGACGTACCTCATAAGTAATAAAAAGGTAACGACCCATGACTGCATATCGCTCCCCCTCCGACTGGCAGGCTTTCGTCGAGAGTTGTATCGACTTCCGCCCCGATGAAGGCGTTTTTAGGGTTTCTCGTGACATGTTCACCGATCGGGCGCTGTTCGATCTCGAAATGGAACTCATCTTCGAAAAGCAGTGGATCTTCGCCTGCCACGAAAGCCAAATTCCCAATAAGAACGACTTTATTACCATGCAGGCTGGCCGTCAGCCGATGATCATCACTCGTGACGGCAAGGGAGAGCTGCGGGCGCTGGCCAACACCTGCCAGCACCGTGGGGCCACCCTGACCCGGGTTGGCAAGGGCAACCAGTCTACCTTCACCTGCCCGTTCCACGCTTGGTGCTACAAGTCCGATGGCCGCCTGGTCAAGGTCAAGGCGCCGAGCGAATATCCCGAAGACTTCGACAAAGCCAGCCGTGGCCTGAGCCAGGCGCGCATCGAAAGCTACCGTGGCTTCGTCTTTATTAGTCTGGACACAGAATCCACCGTCAGTCTCAAGGAGTTCCTCGGTGACACTACGCTGTTCTTCGACATGATGGTCGAGCAGGCGAAGGATGGTGAACTGGAAGTGCTGCCCGGTGAGTCCCGTTACACCTTCAACGCCAATTGGAAGCTGCAGAACGAGAACGGTCTGGATGGCTATCACGTCAGCACTGTGCACTATAACTATGTTTCCACCGTACAGCACCGCCGTGAGCTGGAAGCCCAGCAGAAGGGTAGCAGTGGTGACACCCTCGATTACAGCAAGCTAGGTGCCGGCGACAAAGATACCGACGATGGTTGGTTCTCCTTCAATAACGGCCACAGCCTGTTGTTCAGCGACATGCCTAACCCCCAGGTACGCCCTGGTTACGCTGCGGTGATGCCGCGCCTACTAGAGCAGCTCCCCCAGGAACGTGCTGAGTGGACCATGCACCGCCTGCGTAACCTGAATATCTACCCCAGCTTGTTCTTCATGGATCAGATCAGTTCCCAGCTGCGCATCGTGCGCCCGGTGGCTTGGAACAAGACGGAAGTGATCAGCCTCTGCTTGGGCGTGAAAGGTGAGTCCGATGCTGATCGCGAGAATCGTATCCGACAGTTTGAGGACTTCTTCAATGTCTCTGGCATGGGGACCCCCGATGATCTGGTGGAGTTCCGTGAGCAACAACGTGGCTTCGAAGCGCGGGCCACTGAGTGGAATGACATTTCCCGGGGCTACCAGTGCTGGGAGTACGGCGAGACCCATAACAGCCAGGTGCTTGGGATTAAACCGGTGATCACCGGAACCGAGTTCACCCATGAGGGGCTCTACGTCAACCAGCACGGCAGCTGGCAGCAAATGCTGCTCGCGGGTCTCGAGAAGAAAGCACTCAAGCTCCAGGAGGTATAAGTCATGAGCCAGCAGCAATCCATCGAACAGTTTCTCTATCAGGTCGCCGAACTCTGTGACAGCCAGGATTGGGATGCTTATTTAGACCAGTTCGCCCCAGAGTGTGAGTTTCATATCCCTCAGTGGAAGGGCGACCATGAGATCACCCAGGACCCGAAGCGTGAGATGTCGCTGATGTACTACGCGGACCGCACAGGCATTGAGGATCGCATCTTCCGCCTGCGTACTGGTAAGTCCGCTGCTTCTACGCCGATGCCCCGCACGCTGCATCTGATTAATAACGTGCGCTGGGCGCCACGTGATGATGGTCAGGTGCAGGCTAAGGTGAACTGGGTCACTCACTTCCACCGCTTCGGTGAGAGCGGCTACTTCTTCGGCACGGCCAGCTACACGCTGCGTGGTGATGGCGATGACTGGAAGATTACCCGTAAGCACACGGTACTGCTCAACGACAAGATCGATTCCGTCTTGGATTTCTACCACGTCTGATGTTGCTGGAGGGCGAGTCATGCATAACACAGCCGCCATTGTCTTTCGGGACGGCACCACCCGCTTCGTCAAGGTCGATAAGAATGAGCTGCTGATGGATGCCGCTCAGCGTCACGGAGTCAATCTGCCGGTGGATTGCCGGGAGGGGGTTTGTGGTACCTGCCGCTGCCTGCGCGAGTCCGGTGATGTCGACGTCGAGTATATCGATGAGGAGGCCTTAACCGAGGAGGAGATCGCCGAAGGGCATGTATTGGCTTGCCAGACTCGCCTGCGCTCCAGTCAGGCTTCCTTCTATTTCGATATCGATTCCAACGTCTGCAGTGTGGCTACCGAGGTGCATAACGGCACTGTCAGTGCCGTGGAGCAGGTCTCCGATGGTGCTGCCATCCTCGAGATCACCCTCGACGATCCCACTCAGGCATTGCCGTACTTGCCTGGTCAGTATGCTCGCATCGAGGTGCCGGGTAGTGATCAGTGGCGGGCCTACTCCTTTGCCACCTCGGCGGTACAGGAGGGAAAGCTGCGCTTTTTGATTCGCCTGTTGCCGAGCGGTGTGATGAGTGACTACCTGCGCGACTGTGCCCAGGTGGGCGATGCCATCTCTCTGGAGGCGCCCTTGGGAGCCTTCTATCTCCGTGAGGTACAGCGCCCGTTACTGATGGTGGCCGGCGGTACAGGCCTTTCTGCCTTCCTCGGTATGCTTGAGGAGCTGGCCGAAAAGGGCGAGTGCCAGCAGCCGATCCGTCTCGTCTATGGAGTGACCCAGGAGCAGGATCTCAGTGAGCTCGCGCGTTTAGAAGCTTTCACCGAGACGCTGCCCGACTTCGCCTTTGGCACCGTTGTAATGACGCCTTCCGAAGCGTGGCAAGGCAACAAGGGCGTGGTCTGTGATCTTTTCGATCTCGACTTCCTCGCCCAGCCCTTCGATGCCTACCTATGTGGGCCGCCGCCGATGATTGAGGCTAGCAAGACTTGGTTTGAGGAAAATCCGGTGGGCGAATGCCGAGTGTTTTTTGAGAAATTTATCTCTAGTTGAGGTTTCTATGCGCGGCGTCTCTATTGAAGATATTCAAACAGTGCTGGTCGATTTACCAACCATCCGTCCACACAAGCTTTCCATGACCACTATGGCCTGCCAAACCATGGTCATTGTGCGCATGCGCCACTCGGATGGGGTTGAAGGGCTAGGCGAAGGCACCACCATTGGTGGCCTTGCCTACGGCCCAGAAAGCCCAGAGAGCATCAAGCGCAATATTGATACCTACCTAGCGCCGCTGCTGATCGGTCAACCGTCAGGCAATATTCATCAGCTACGCGCCCGCCTTAACCGCCACATCCGCGGCAATATGATCGCCAAATCGGCGCTGGAAACCGCGCTGCTCGATGCTCAGGGAAAACGTTTGGGGCTAAGCGTGGCCGAGCTGCTCGGCGGCGCCCGCCAAACACATTTGCCGGTGCTCTGGACGCTGGCCAGTGGCGATACCGCCAAGGATATCGACGAAGCGCAGTTGCGCTTAGAGCAGCGCCAGCATTGTGACTTTAAGTTGAAGATCGGCGCACATCCGGTGGATCACGATGTACGTCACGTGGCGGCCATCAAAGAGGCCTTGGGGGATCGCGCCAGCGTGCGCGTTGACGTCAACCAAGCGTGGGATGAGTCCACCGCGGTTCGCGGTATTCAGGCACTGCAGGAGGCCGGTATTGAGCTGATCGAGCAGCCCATTCCTGCTCGTGAGCATGCCGGGCTGGTCCGACTGGCTAACCGTTTCAATGTGCCAATGCTCGCTGACGAGGCAGTACAAGACGCTCGCGACGGGCTTGACCTTGTCTGCGGCGGTTTCAGTGGTGCCTTCGCGCTGAAGATTGCCAAAGCCGGTGGCATGTACGGCGTGCTGGAACTGGCCCATGTTGCCCAAGCTGCGGGGGTTGGCTTGTACGGTGGCACCTTGCTGGAGGGCACCATCGGCACTGCCGCGTCACTCCACGCCTGGGCAACGCTACCAGAAATGGCCTGGGGGACGGAGATGTTCGGCCCGCTGCTGCTCAAAGACGACATCGTCGTTAAACCGCTGAATTACCATGACTTTGGCGTCGACTTACCGACAGGGCCGGGGCTGGGTATCACGCTAGATGAAGACAAGGTTACGCACTACTCACGTAAAGACTAGTCGCGTAAGAGCCGAGGAGGAGAGCGCCATGCTGTATCAGGTAGAAATGACCGTTAAATTGCCGACGGATATGCCCGCCGAGCAAGCGGCAGATATTAAGGCTGCTGAAAAGAGCTACTCCCAAGACCTGCAGCGCCAGGGCAAATGGCGCCACTTATGGCGGGTGGCAGGCAGCTACTCGAACGTCAGCATCTTTGACGTTGAAGATAACGCCGAGCTGCAAGCATTGGTTAGCAACTTACCGCTGTTTCCCTATATGGAGATCAGCGTCAAACCGCTGTGTCGTCACCCCTCTTCAGTGCGTGACGACGATAGCTGATATACCCAGGTGCAAGGTTAGTTCTTATTAATAACAACAGCTTATAACAAACAGAGGGTTTCACCATGACCGTGAAGATTTTTGACACTCCCGACGTGCAAGACTTCATCAAAACCGTTGCTGGCTTTGGCCAAACCGGTGGCAATGATCGCGCCAAACAAATTGTGCATCGCTTGGTATCTGATCTGTTCAAGCTAATCGATGACTTCGATGTGACCGAGGAAGAGTACTGGGCGGCGGTCAATCTGCTCAATTCGCTGGGTAGCCAAACTCAGTTTGGTTTGCTGTCTCCTGGACTTGGTTTTGATCACTACCTTGATATGCGCCAAGACGCTATCGATGCCGAAGCCAAACGCACTGGCGGCACCCCGCGTACTATTGAAGGCCCGCTGTATGTCGCTGGCGCCCCGGAAGCCGAAGGTTTTGCCCGCATGGACGATAGTCAGGATAACGACGGTGAGACCATGTGGCTGACCGGTCAGGTGCGTGACGTGAGCGGCACGCCGATTGCTGGCGCGAAGGTCGAGATTTGGCACGCCAACTCCCATGGAGGTTACTCCTTCTTTGATCCTTCGCAATCTGAGTACAACCTGCGTCGTACGATTTATACCGACAGCGAAGGTCACTACACCGCGCGTAGCATTATCCCCTCTGGTTACGGCGTACCCGAAGGTGCGCCCACGGATGTAGTGCTGAAATCTCTGGGACGTCACGGGCAGCGTCCAGCGCATATTCATTACTTCGTCTCCGCTCCGGGCCACCAGCACCTGACCACTCAGATTAACCTGGCGGGTGATCCCTACACCTATGACGACTTTGCCTTTGCCACCCGTGAAGAGCTGGTCGTCACTGCCGAACGTATTGAGGACCCCGCCGAGATTGCCAAGCGTGAACTAGACGGTCCGTTTTCTCATGTGGTGTTCAATGTGGCACTGGCCAACGTTGAGGCACCCGAGCTACAGGTGCGTCATGCCCGGCCGCGGGCTAAAGAAGATGAGCAGGATCTCGCCAGTCAACTGGCCGGTACAGCGAAGGTCTGAGTCTGTTTTCAAACCACATAAAAACTATATAAGAGACCCATTATGACTCCTACAAAAGCCTTTCTGAGCACTGCCGTGGCGGCCTCTCTACTCTTTGGTGCCGTTTCTGCCCAGGCTCGCGATTTCCGCCTGGGGGTAATTACACCTCCCCAGCACCTCTGGTCCACCGAAGCTGTGGCCTTTGCCGACACCCTTCATGAGCGTTCTGATGGCGAGCACAGCGTCAGTGTCTTCCCGGCTCAGCAGCTCGGTAACGAAGCACAGATGGTTCAGCAATTGCAGACTGGCGCGCTGGACATGGCCTTTCTGACCATCGCTGAAATTTCCAATCGGATTCCTGACTTCGGTGCCCTCTATGCGCCCTATCTGGTTGATGATGTGGATCATGCCGCGCGCCTACTGCGTTCCGACACTGCCGGTGAACTGCTCGACCTGATGCCCCAGGGCGTGGGTATGGTCGGCGTTGGCTATGGCATGGTAGGCATGCGGCAGGTGCTCTCTCGGGCACCTATCGAGAACCAGGCCGATATGAGCGGGAAGCGCTTGCGTATCACCCCCTTTGAGCCAATCCGTGACTTCTATACTGCCACTGGCGCGGCTCCAGCCCCGTTGCCATTGCTCGAAGTCTATGACGCTCTGGCTAATGGCCAGGTAGATGCCATCGACATGGACTTTGATTCTATCTTGATCCTCAAGTTTTATGAGCAGGCGCCTAACTTACTGATCTCCAACCATATGATGTTCCCTATGGTGGGTGTGGTCTCCGGTCGGGTTTGGCGCGAACTCTCAGTGGAGGATCGTGAGTTGATCGAGACCGCCATGGCTGAGCACCTGGAGAATGTCCTGTCCGGCTTTCAGGCTAAGGATGCTGCCCAAGAAGCTGAGATCCGTGAGCTTGGTCTGAACATTGTCGAGGCCGATGCTGAGTTCTTCGGCGACGCCATTGCCGAGTGGGAAGCAATCTGGGGTGAGAAAGCTCCGAGACTGGAGATGCTTCGCCAGGAAGCCGACCGTCTACGTGAATGAGGGCGACGTGATGTTGTCACGACTTTCTGACCGACTTGCCAAAGGAGAGGAGATCACTGCCGCTGTCCTAGCGGCGGCAGTGACCCTGCTGATCCTTGTCAATGTGGCTTTTCGTGCCGCCGGCTATCCGATCTACTGGATCAGCGAGCTGGCTATCTACGCCATGATCTGGATGACTCTGCTGATCTCCAGTGCGGTTTTTAAACGGCGCCAAGGGATTGCTGTGACGCTGTTCACTGATCTCTTGCCGACCTCTTGTCAGCGCCTGGTAGGTTTGTTTGTCGACCTCATGGTGGCGCTCTTCGCGCTGATTCTGCTGTGGCTTTGTTGGCGCTGGTATCAGCCACTACTGCTGTGGCAGAGCGGATTCGATATTCAGGCTTTTCAAGGCGAGACCTTCAATTTCATCTATGCCGAGAATACCTCAACGCTGGGTATCAAGAAGTTCTGGGTGTGGCTGATTCTTCCTTGGTTCGCCGCTTCCTTGCTGTTCCACAGTCTGATCAATTTATGCCAATCGCTGTGCAATCTTGGTCGTCCGGCATCCCACACCACTCAAGAGGAGGTGGCCCGATGACTGTCGCTGTCTTTGCTGTGCTACTGCTGGGGGCGGTGCCCATTGCCCTGGTGCTGGCACTTACCGCCCTGTTCTATATATTGGTATCGGGTAATACCGTGCTCTTTGAGTCCTATCCTCAGCAGTTATTCGCGGCCATCGAGAGCTATGGGCTGCTGGCCATTCCACTCTTTATGCTGGCCGGAGAGTTGATGAACGAAGGTGGGGTAACTCGCCGATTGATCGACCTGGCACGGCTGCTGGTGGGTGGTTTTCGCGGTGGCTTGGCCTACATCAATCTGGTTGCCAACATGATGATGGCAGCGATTATCGGTTCTGCCGCCTCGCAGATCGCCATCATGTCTCGGGCTATGGTGCCAGCCATGGAACGGGAGGGCTATGACAAGCCCTATAGTGCGGCCATTACCGCTGCTGGCGGCTTGCTGTCACCCATCATCCCGCCCTCGATGCTGTTCGTGCTGTTCGGCGTGATGGCCCAGGTGCCCATTGCGGATATGTTTATCGCCGGTATCTTGCCGGGCCTACTGCTAGGCGGCACCTTCTTTCTGACTATCGCCATCATGGGGTTGGTACAGCAATACCCCAAGGGAGAGTGGCTGAGTCGACAAGAAGCAATAAAAGCGCTGAAGATGGGCCTGCCAGCCATGTCGATACCGCTGATTATCATCGGCGGTATTCTGCTGGGCTTAGCGACTCCCACCGAATCGGCGGCGCTCGCCTCGCTGGCGGCGTTGCTATTAGGGCGCTATCTCTATCGTGATTTGAAAGTCGCCATGCTGCCCGAGATACTCAAACGCACCGCTATCAATGCCGGTCTGGTGATCATGTTGATCGCTGCTGCTGGAGTCTTCGGCTGGGTGGTCGTCTACGAGCAACTGCCGCAAATGGCTGCCGCCTGGATCGCTGCTTTGACCACCGACCCCTTTATTTTTCTGCTGTTGCTGGTGGGGGTGTTGCTACTGGTGGGAATGATCATCGATGGTATCGCTGCGCTGATCCTGGTAGTCCCCATCCTGCTGCCGATTGCCACCCAGCAGTTTGATATTACTCCCTACCAGTTTGGTGTGGTGGTCTGTCTGACGTTAGTGCTGGGACTTCTGACGCCGCCAGTGGGTGCAGGACTGTTTATTGCCTCTTCCATGACGGGGGTGCCGCCTATGCGTATCTTCCTGGCATTGTTGCCATTCCTGCTGGCGAGTCTTGTGACCTTGGTGTTGTTAGCTTGGCAGCCCTGGCTGACGCTGGCACTCCTCTAGAAAACGGATGTACAACCTTTAAGTAGCAGAGCCCCCTCAAGGTGTGACCTTAAGGGGGCCGCCCACCT
Organism: Halomonas sp. 3A7M; assembly: GCF_014897875.1. NCBI lineage: Bacteria > Pseudomonadati > Pseudomonadota > Gammaproteobacteria > Oceanospirillales > Halomonadaceae > Halomonas > Halomonas sp. 3A7M. Next base: position 246 of record NZ_JABUZD010000034.1, on the reverse strand, counting down.
TCAAACTATTCATGGCTACCTGACTGGCAATATCACGGATGCCTTCCATTGGGCTGACCGTGGTCGAGAGGGGGGGGGGCGATTACTTCGAAATTATCGAGTATTTAAATGCTAGTTTCTTCTTAAACAATTAATAGTATGAGATTGTTTAAAACAGCCCCGTGGAGGGTGAATAAAAGCTATAAATATCTTAAATGGAGTGACTAAGTGGCTATTCAAAATTTATCGTGCGCTCAGACCCGTAGC
>NZ_JABUZD010000029.1:0-666 GCF_014897875.1 Halomonas sp. 3A7M | reverse complement strand
GCGACGATATTGGCTGGATGAAATCTTTCATGCGTTTGCCCTGACCGCCGAGTACGCCCGCGAACGGGCAGTGCTCGCTGAACAGGTCAGCCAGTTGCAGGAAGAAAGCGACCGACTAAAGCGTCGTATTCAGGAACTTGAGTGCTCGGAAGCGTGGCCACTGGCTGGGCTCTCTATGCCTTCGAAAGAAGACCATCACCCTGAACGTACCATTGGTCTTGATTTCTCCCTGCCTGAAGATCGCAATAAAGAATGACTTAATCAAGCTTAGTGTTTTACGATAGTTTTAGGTGATGGCCCCGCTTGTATGCGCATGGGCCATCGTCGTTTTATGCTGTTTTTATGTAGGGAATAAATAAGTATGTGTGGAATCGTCGGCGCCGTGGGCGCAATGGAATGTACGCCCTTTTTGCTTTCGGGCTTGAAGGTACTTGAATACCGCGGTTATGACTCTGCAGGGTTAGCAGTGTTAGATGCTTCCGGTGCGCTAGTGCGTGCCCGTGCAAAAGGCCGTGTCGCGGAGCTAGAAGCTCGCGTTGCAGAGCAGGGGGTTGTGGGTAATGTGGGTATTGCCCATACTCGTTGGGCGACCCATGGCGTGCCTGCGGAGCGTAACGCCCATCCGCATATTTCCAGTGGCTTGGCGGTGGTGCATAACGGCATCAT
>NZ_JABUZD010000031.1:0-26912 GCF_014897875.1 Halomonas sp. 3A7M | reverse complement strand
GAAAGATAACCGTGCCCTTGACAGGTCAATCCATACCAGGAGGTAAGGTGATTGTAAAGCGTATTGTCTCTAACATTGCTTCCACGCATCTTGAAGACGCTGAGACGTTCTATGCGGCTATCTTTGGTCTCAAGCTTGTGATGGATCATGGCTGGATAAGGACCTATAGCTCAGGCGAGGAAATGACCGCTCAGTTGAGTGTGGCGTCGGAAGGCGGCTCAGGTACGCCAGTGCCAGACCTATCGATAGAGGTGGATAGCTTAGAGACCGCTTTGGCGAGAGTTAAGTCGGCAAAGGTTGAGATTGAGTACGGGCCGGTAAGTGAGCCTTGGGGTGTCCGCCGGTTTTATGTGCGTGACCCATTTGGAAAGCTTATCAATGTTTTACAACATGAATAACCACTGGGTCGCTCATTTATTGCAACGACACCACCCCTCGCCTTCATTCCTGTGTTGTGAGGGTTTCATGAAACAGAGCCTCACGAAACAGAGCTTCGATACGTTCCTGGGTACGTGCATACCACGTCTCGTCTTTGGTCACCGCGCCCTGGGCGTTGATGGGGTGGGTGGGAATATGCAAGCGCATGTCCAGGCCGCTGTCGCGGTGGGTGGAGACCTGCATAGCAGCAGAGCGTCGCGCTGGGCCATAAGGGATATACCGAGCCAGTTCCGCCTGGCGTTCGCTGGTGGTGGCAAAGCGGATAAAGTCTCGCGCCGCCTCAGAGTTTGGGGCGCCGCGGGGGATTGCCCAGGTCTCGTGTTCCTGAAGCTGGCCATCCCAGAGGATCTCTATAGGCAGGTCGCGTTCCATCATGGCAGCGAAGAAGCGCCCATTGTAGCCGGAGGCCATGACCACCTGCCCCTCCTCCAATAGGCGCACCGGAGTATCACCGGCTTCCCACCAGTGGATATTGTCGATGCTTTGCAGCCGGGCGAAGGCTAGGTCTAGGCCGCGACGTGTACTGAGCAGGCGATAAAGCTCTTCCCGGGGCACCCGATAGGAGAGCAGCGCCCACTCTAGGTTCGCCGCCGGGGTGAGCTGAAGGGCCCGGGGACCAGGGAAACGCTGTTGATCAAAGAGGTCAGCGATGCGAGTGGGGCGGCGTCCGGGGAAGGCGTCGCGACGATAGGCCACGACGGTGGCAAAGATCGAGTGGCTGATAAAGCAACGCCCCAGGGCGCCGGGGAGAAAATCTTGGGCTGCTGGGGTGCCATTTGGCGCCGGGGCGGCCAGCTCCAGGGGAAGCGGTTCCAGTAGGCCTTCCTCGCAGGCCGCCATGGCCTCGCTGCGGGTCATATCAAGCACATCCCAAGGGACGTTGTTTTCTGCCACGGCTTGGCGCAGTGCTGCCAGGCCGCCGTTATAGCGGGTCACTTCCACCGCTACACCATGAGCCTCGGTGAAGGGCGTGAAGAGCGCGCGGCGCTGGGCTTGCTCATAGGCGCCGCCCCAGCTCAGTACCGTTAGTGAGGTGGCGGCGTCGGGCACTTCCGCACTGATGGAGGGAGCCAGGGTGAGTAGCCCAGCCAGTAGTCCGAGGGTCCATCGTCTAGCCAGCACCGTGCTCCTCCCGACGTAGGGCGTCGCTATGATGCAAGAAGGCCTGAGCAATGCTCGACTCATAGACCACTCCCAAGAAACGCCGCTTTTCATCCACCACAGCGATGGCCTCGCCGGTGATCTTCTGTAGCTGATGCATTGCCTCCCAAAGTGAGGATTGAGGATCTAGCACTGGGCGAGGAGTTTTGGGGCAGTCGGCCAGGGTTGGGAACTCGCTGTCTTCCCGGAGGGCCTCCAGACTCGCCAGGGTCACGCAACCGTGGTAGCACTCCTGGTCATCCACTAAGTAAGCTTCGCCCCGCCCCGCTAAACTAAGGCGTGAGATAGCCATGGTCAGTGGGGTCTCGGGGAGTAGGGTCACGGCGTCGTGGCTAATCAGCTCGGTCAACCGTTCCTCTTGGAGCACCGCGCGACTGCGGCCCGCGGAGAGATCCAAACCACGGCGGGCCAATTGAATATCGAACAGCGAGCGGCCGAACAGCTGGGCGGCCAGAGGACTGGCTAGTGTGACGCTGGCCAGGGCGGCGGTGGTCAAGGCATAGCTGCCGGTAAGTTCGAAGACGATTAGCAGCGTAGTTAGGGGGGCACCGAGTACCGGTGCGGTAACTGCCACCATGCCGCACACCGCATAGAAGATAAAGGTCTCTTGACCGCCGCCAAGCTCTGCTACCAGGGTGCCGGCTAGAGCACCAAATAGAGTACCGATCACCAGCGCTGGGCTGAAAGCGCCACCGGCGAAGCCGAGCCCTAAGCACAAAGCGGTAGCGGCCAGCTTGAGTAGCAACACCAACAGCAGTTCGCCACCGCCGTAGGCCCCAGGCAAAGTGGCGAAGCGCAAGGTTTCCTGGCCCATGCCGAGGATATCGGGTACCCAAAGAGCGGTCAGGCCGAGTAGCGCTCCGGCGAGAGCGGGGCGGAGGCTGGTGGGCAACGGTAGTCGCTTGGCCAGTTGCCCCATAGCAAGAATGGCATGTATATAGGCCCCGGCCACTAGGGCGCCTAGGCCACCCAGAGCTAGGAAAAGGGCGAACTCCCAGGGCTGGGGGATGGCGGGCTCCGTAATGTGGAATAGCGCTCCTTGAGCCAGCAACTGAGAGGCTAGCACATAGCTGACGATGGCGGCGGCAGCCACTGGGGCGAAGGCGCGCAGTGCATAGTGGCGTAGTACCACTTCGTGGGCGAAGACAATGCCTGCCAGTGGCGCATTGAAGGCCGCCGCGATGGCGGCTGCTACCCCGCAAGCGATCGTGATATTGTCCTCTGAGCGTCCCAGACGCAGCAAGCGTGTGATGAGGGAGCCAAGTGTCGCGCCGAGGTGAACCAGAGGACCGTACTGGCCCACTGAGGCGCCTGCACCTAACGATACTAGACCGCTTAACGCTGAGAGAGCGCCCGCCTTGGCGGGTAGGCTGCCTCGGCGGGTCTGGACGGCAGCGATGACGTCAGCAGGGGTATGGGGGCGGCCCTCAGACAGGCCGCGGTGTAGTTGACCAACGAGCAGCCCCCCAAGGATTGGCACTAGCAGAGTAGCCAATGTCACTAGAGTGGTGTCAGCAGCCATCATCTGGCCCCGAGGAGAGATCAACAGTAGGTCGTTGAGCCATACCACCGTATTAACGAAGCCAACGGCAGCCAACGCTGCCACTCCTCCAACGCCACTTCCTAACACTACCAAGCCAAGGAAACGCAACACCGCCAAGGGGTGTCGAGTCGAAACGCTGTCTGTGCTGGGTGAGTCCATAGTCAAGTTATAGGCGCTATTGGGCCAACGGACAAGGGAGCGTCACACTCGAACAGTCGATTGGCTGCTAAAAAAACACCCGCTTAAGCGGGTGTTTTTGTCTGGCGTGGTATGGTTTACAGCGCTGAAATTTTCGTGCGCTGCTCTTCCAATAACTGCTTGGCAGCTTGGAATTCGGCGAGTTTGCCACGCTCTTTTTCCACCACGGCTTCGGGGGCTTTGGCGATAAAGCCTTCGTTGCCGAGCTTCTTCTCGATGCCGCCGATCAGCTTGTCCTGCTTGTCAATTTCTTTGGCTAGGCGTTTGAGTTCGGCATCTTTATCGATTAGATCAGCCATCGGTACCAGCACTTCCATATCGCCCACTAGCTGGGTGGCTGAAAGCGGTGCGTCGTCTGGGTTGGATAGCCAGGTGGCGCTTTCCAACTTGGCCAGCTTGGCGAGGAAGTGGCGGTTGCTTTCCAGGCGTTCGGCGTCTTCCGATTTACCTTTGGTGAGCAGTACGTCCAGCGGCTTACCGGGGGCAATATTCATCTCAGCGCGGATGTTACGCACCGCGATAATCACGCCTTTTAGCCATTCGATATCGCGAGTGGCCTGTTCGTCGATTTTGCTTTCGTCAGCTTCCGGCCAAGCTTGGAGCATGATAGACGCGCCATCACCGACGAAGGTGCCTGCCAGCGGCGCAACGCGCTGCCAGATCTCTTCTGAGATGTAGGGCATCATCGGGTGGGCGAGGCGCAGAATGGTTTCCAGTACGCGGACCAGCGTACGGCGGGTGCCACGTTTGGCTTCTGCACTGGCGTTTTCGTCCCACAAGACCGGCTTGGAAAGTTCCAGGTACCAGTCGCAGTACTCGTTCCAGACAAACTCATACAGCGCTTGGGAGGCGTGGTCGAAGCGGTACTCGTCCATCGCTTTGGTGACCTGGGTTTCAGTTTTCTGCAGCTGGGAAATAATCCAGCGGTCGGCCAGTGAAAGCTCAACGTCGCCACCCTCTGTGCCGCAATCTTCACCTTCGGCATTCATTAGCACGTAGCGTGAAGCGTTCCACAGCTTGTTGCAGAAGTTGCGGTAGCCATCCAGGCGGTTCATATCAAACTTGATATCGCGCCCGGTGGTTGCCTGGGAAAGGAACGTAAAGCGCAGGGCATCGGTGCCGTGGGCTTCAATGCCATCTTTAAATTCGTCCTTGGTCGCTTTGGCAATGGCTTTGGCCTGTTTCGGCTGCATCATATTGCCGGTGCGCTTTTCCAGCAGCGCATCCAGGCTGATGCCGTCAATCAGGTCGATGGGGTCCAGCACATTGCCCTTAGATTTGGACATTTTCTGACCCTGACCGTCGCGTACCAAACCGTGTACATAAACGGTTTTGAACGGTACTTCGCCAGTGAACTTGAGGGTCATCATGATCATCCGAGCGACCCAGAAGAAGATAATGTCAAAACCGGTCACCAGCACGCTGGAGGGGTGGAAGGTTTCCAGTTCTGGGGTTTTTTCCGGCCAGCCTAGCGTGCCGAACGTCCATAGGCCCGAGCTGAACCAGGTGTCGAGGACGTCTTCGTCCTGGGTCAGGGTGACGTCTGCTGCAAGGCCGTGCTTTTCGCGGGCTTCCTCTTCGCTGCGGGCAACGTACACATTGCCTTCGGCGTCGTACCAAGCGGGAATGCGGTGGCCCCACCACAGCTGGCGAGAAATACACCAGTCTTGCAGGTCGCGCATCCAGGCGAAGTACATATTTTCGTAGTTCTTCGGCACGAACTGGATATCGCCGTTTTCCACCGCTTCAATGGCGGGTTTGGCTAGCGTTTCTACCGCAACGAACCATTGATCAGTGAGCAACGGCTCGATTACATCGCCAGAACGGTCGCCATAGGGCAGGGTGTTGTTGACTGCTTCCACTTGTTCCAAAAGGCCCAGGGCGTCCATATCGGCAACAATCTGCTTACGCGCTTCAAAACGGTCCAGCCCTGCGTACTTGGCGGGCAGGCTGGCGTCTTCGTCGGGCTGAGGAGTGCCTTTTAGGTCAAAGATTTCAGCGCGCTCAAGGATGGTGGCATCCTTGGTGAACACATTGATCAACAAGTGGTTCTGGCGCTTGCCGACTTCGTAGTCATTGAAGTCGTGGGCCGGGGTGATCTTCACGCAGCCGGAGCCTTTTTCCATATCGGCGTGCTCGTCGGCAACGATAGGAATGCGGCGACCGACCAGCGGCAATTCGATAAATTTACCGACCAACGAGGCATAACGAGCATCGTCTGGATTAACCGCGACACCCGTATCGCCTAGCAAGGTTTCAGGGCGAGTGGTTGCCACGACCAGATAATCTTTACCATCGGCGGTTTTGGCGCCATCGGCCAGCGGGTAGCGGAAGTGCCAGAAGCTGCCCTGCTGCTCTTTGTTTTCCACTTCCAGGTCGGAAATGGCGGTGTGCAGGGTAGGGTCCCAGTTCACCAGGCGTTTGCCACGGTAGATCAACTTTTCTTCGTGCAAGCGCACGAACACTTCTTGCACGGCTTTATAGAAGCCGTCATCCATGGTGAAGCGCTCGCGAGACCAATCAACGCTGGCGCCCATGCGGCGCAACTGGCGGGTGATGTGGCCGCCGGACTCCTCTTTCCACTCCCACACCTTGTCGATAAACGCATCGCGGCCCAGGTCGTGGCGGGTTTTGCCTTCTTCCGCGGCAATTTTACGCTCAACCAGCATTTGCGTGGCGATACCAGCGTGGTCGGTGCCTACCTGCCACAGGGTGTTGTTGCCCTGCATCCGCTTCCAACGCGTCAGGGTATCCATAATGGTGTCCTGGAACGCGTGGCCCATGTGCAGGCTGCCGGTCACGTTAGGCGGTGGAATCATGATCGAAAATGGCTTACCACGGCCTGTCGGGACGAAGCGGTTGTCGGCTTCCCAGCGTTCGTACCAGCGGGTTTCGATCTGTTCGGGTTGGTAGGTCTTTTCCATGGGGAGTCGGCTCACGGCTTGCAAAAAAATGGTGGCAAGTATACCGCGAACGACCCCCTGGCGTCAGGGGTGTGTGGTACGAACATGCAAACCACGCATGGCGATTAATCCAAGCACTGGGCCGGGCAGTAGCCACCAGATTACCCAGGGACCTTGGCTGGCCCACAGGGCAGTGACTAGGGCAATAGAAGGAATCGTTAGGCCAAAACCAATAGCATTCATCATGGCAAGTGCCGCGCCGAGGCGCTCGGGTGGGGCGGCGGCTGACGCCAGCGCGGAAAACTGCGCGGAATCGGCAATCACGCTAATGCCCCAAATCCCTAACAGGGTTAGCAGTAGCCAGGGTGATGTGCTGCCTAATAGCGGATAGAGCAAACAAAGCGTGCCGGAGGTCGCTAGCGCCACAACGGCCACTCGCGCGCTGCCCACTCGGCGGCTCCAGCGGCCAGCCCATACGCAGCCAGGCAGGCCCAACGCAATCACCGCAAAACTTAGCCATGGCTGAAGGCCCGGCGCTGCGTTTAGGCGTTCCAGCTCTCTAGCAACTAGAAAGGGCACCAGCGCCCACAGAGCGTATAGCTCCCAGCAGTGGCCAAAGTAGCCCAGCGCCGCAGCGCGGAAGTGTTTTTGCTTGAAGGCAGCCAATCCCGCCCAGGGGCGTCCGCCGCTGGCCTTGGCGGGCAGATGTGGCCCCACGCCTAGTTTAAAAATCATTAGTGCGGCGAGCAGTGCCAGGGCAGAGGCCAGCAACAGTGGCCACTGCCATGGCAAGTGCAGCGTTAACCCGCGCAGTAAGTGGGGCGAGGCAATGCCCAGTGTCAGCATGCCGACCAACCAGCCCAGCGCCGCGCCTGCGTTGTTGGGTGTCCAGCTCACCACCAATTTCATACCGAGCGGATAAATACCGGCAAGACAAAGCCCGACCAAAAAGCGTGCTGCTACCGCCAAGCTGACGCTCTCGGCGACGCCAATAAACGCGGCATTTATCAGCGCGCCTGCTACCGCAGAGATAGCGAACAAGTGACTGGCACGTACGCGGTCGGCAAGGCCGGTGGTGGCAATTAACAGCGTGCCGGTAATAAAACCTGCTTGCACTGCAATGGTGAGCAGTCCCAGGTCGCTTTCACTCAAGGCAACGGCCTGTTGAAGCGCCAGCCCAACGCCGTTAACGCTGAACCAAAGTGAAGTGCCAAACAGCTGTGCAATGACAATCACCGCCAACGGGGCGCGCGCTAAAAAAGCATGAGAAGGTTGGGTGGATGCAAGCCGAGTAGGAAAGCGCATTGGGTGACTGTTCCGCTGAGTGATTGTTATTTGAGGCGCTGTCGTAGATGGCTATACGTTAATGACAGATGGCCGGCAGATTACCCCAGCTTATGCGGCACCACTTCATGGCCCATTTCTTTATAGCGTTGCCAGCAGGCGCGTTTGGCGACCAGTACTTGTTGGTGCTGATTGATAATTTCGGCAATGCGGGCGTAGCGTTCCACTCCGTCGGGAATGTCAGGGTGCAAGTTCAGTAGTGCGGTTTCTTGCGTTGGCACGGGGAGTTGCTGCCAGCCAAGCGTTATCGGCACGCTGGCGGCCATGTCGCTGTCTTCCAACGCGTGGGGTAGGTAGGCATCTTCACGGAACTGCCAAAGGGCCTCGTCGGCCTGTTCGGCCAGGGCTTTATCTTCGCAGTGCAGGTGCAACCGATAGCCTTTGCGGTGAATGGTTTCGGCTAGCTTGCAAGCAAACTGGAGGCGCGCTTCCAGGGTAGTGTCAGGAAGAATATAAAAATCGATACGTGCCATCAAAGGCTCCAGCGGTTCCCGCTTTTTTTTCAAAACCCCTCCCTACCACCGCTGTTAGCGGTGGTAGGGAGCTGGGTTATACCTGCTGATTTATACCAACCGGGTGAGCCAGCCGTGTTTGTCTTCGCTGTGGCCATACTGTATGTCGAGCAGTTTTTTGCGCAGGCGCATGGCAATGTCGTTGCTGCCATCGCCCTGTAAGCGAATGCGCTCGTTTTCAGTAACCAGTTCGCCAATCGGGGTAATAACCGCTGCGGTGCCGCAGGCAAACACTTCGGTAATCTCGCCAGACGCTGCACCTTCGCGCCATTCATCAATGCTGATGGCGCGCTCTTCCGGTGTTAAACCAGCCTCTTTTGCCAACGTAAGTACGGAGTTGCGGGTAACGCCTTCCAGAATGGTATCGGTGAGGCGGGGCGTCACTAAACGCCCATCCTTATAGACGAAGAACAGGTTCATGCCGCCCAGCTCTTCGAGCCACTTGTTTTCGGCAGCATCCAAAAACGCGACTTGGCCGCAACCATTGGCCGTGGCTTCTTGTTGCGCTGCCAACGATGCCGCGTAGTTACCGCCACACTTGGCAAAGCCGGTACCGCCGGGAGCTGCACGCTTGTAGTGGGAAGAGAGCCAAATAGAAACTGGCTTAAGGCCGCCTTTGAAGTAGGCCGCTGCAGGGGAGGCAATCACGTAGTAATCCACTTCGTGAGCCGCACGCACGCCTAAGAAAGCTTCCGAAGCAATCATAAACGGGCGCAGATAGAGGCTGCACTCGTCGGTATCACTGGAAGGTGTGGGTACCCAGGCATGGTCTTGGGCCAGCAGCGCTTTCAGTGAACCGATGAAATCTTCATCGGAAAGCTCTGGCAACGCTAATCGGCGGGCGCTGCGGCGAAAACGCTCGGCGTTTTTCTCTGGGCGGAACGTCCAGATGGAGCCATCGGCGTGGCGATACGCTTTAACGCCTTCGAAAATTTCCTGGCCGTAGTGCAACACCGAGGCCGCTGGGTCGAGGGTTAACGGACCATAGGGGCGTACTTGGTGGCCGTGCCAGCCGGCGTCGACTGTCCAGCGGACGTGAGCCATATGGTCAGTGAAATACTTACCAAAACCTGGGTTTTGCAGAATGCTGTCACGAATCTCATCGGCCATCGGTTGGTTGGACGGCAGTATTTCAAAATGTGATTCAAGTTGGGTATCTGAATCTGTGGGCACGGCGTTTTCTCTCCGCTATAGCTTGGCCCCGAAGGGCAAGTGTTAGTGTTTATATGGTGTAGCGTGCGACCTGAAAACAGCACGCACGCTAATGCCCTTAGATGTAACGTTTACGTCAACGAATGGCAACTGTTGATCGTCTGATTGTGATGTTAGCCGTCGCTATTTTCTACTTGTGCATCGGCCTCACGATCAAGCAAGTACTGGGTTAGTAGCCCAACCGGGCGGCCGGTAGCGCCTTTTTGCTTGCCGGAGTGCCAAGCGGTGCCGGCGATATCCAGATGTGCCCAGGGGAAGTGATCGGCAAAGCGCGACAGGAAACAGGCTGCCGTAATGGTGCCTGCCGGGCGGCCACCGATATTGGCCAAGTCGGCGAAGTTGGAATCTAGCTGTTCCTGATATTCATCCCAAAGCGGCAGATGCCAAGCACGATCCCAAGCCGCTTCGCCAGCGTCCAACAGGTCAAGTGCCAGATCATCATCGTTGGAAAGCAGCCCCGTTGCGTGATGGCCAAGGCCGATAATGACCGCGCCGGTGAGGGTGGCAATATCAACCACGCTGGCCGGGGTAAAGCGCTCTGCGTAGGTAAGCGCATCGCAAAGCACCAAGCGGCCTTCGGCATCGGTGTTGAGCACTTCAACCGTCAAGCCTTTCAGGGTTTTGATAATGTCGCCGGGCTTGGTGGCCGCACCGTCAGGCATGTTTTCAGCAGCGGCAACAATGAACACCACATTTAACTTGGGCTTAATGGCGAGCACTGCTTTTACGGTGCCGAATACGCTCGCCGCACCGCCCATGTCGAACTTCATTTCATCCATGCCTTCGCCGGGCTTCAACGAGATGCCACCGGTATCGAAGGTGATGCCTTTGCCCACTAGCACATGGGGCGCTTCTTCAGGATTTTCCGCACCCTGGTATTTCATCACGATCAGGCGTGTCGGCTCTTGACTACCGCGCCCAACAGACAGCAGTGAGCCAGCACCCAGCGCTTCCAGCGCCTCTTCATCTAAGATTTCAACCTCAAGGGCACCTTGGGAATCACGGCCTAGCTGCTCGGCTTGCTCGGCAAGATAACGAGGTGTGCAGACATTACCCGGCAAGTTACCCAAGGTGCGGGTGAGGTTGATACCTTGGCCAATGGCGGTGCCCAGTGATGCCCCTTGTTTGGCCATCGGTGCTTCGTCGGCATCGCTGACAATCAGATTCAGCTTGGTCAGGCTGGGAGCTTTTGCAGGTGATGATTTGAACTGGTCAAAGCGATAAACAGCGCGTTCCGCCGCTTCGAGTGTTTTACGGGCTTTCCAAGCAGTGTCGCGATCTTCTAGAGGAACGTCTGTAAACGTAGCGCTAGCTTCGTCAATTGGCAGCTTGGTCAACGCTGCCATAGCGGCGTCTAAGGCTTTGATAAACGCTGCTTCCTGGCATTTGGCACGTTCGCCCAGGCCAACAAGCAATAAACGTTCGGCGCCCAGGCCCGGCGCAAAGGGGACAAGCTGCACATTGCCCAGCGAGGCATCAAAGTCGCCACGGTCAAGCAACTGGCCAATTAGCCGCTCGCTCGCATCATCTAATTTGGCGACGGCGGGCAATAAGTCGCTACCTTTAAAGACAGGCAAAACGAGGCAAGCCGTTTCGGCTTTGGCTGGGTTCGCGGTCTGAACGGAAAATTCCATGACGTCTCCAACAAGACAAGCATCGAGTGATTCGGGATAATGCCCCGTTACTTGGGTTTTTGATAATCGGTTTTTGATAGCAGTTTGATTAGTGTACCCAAGCCATGGGCGCATTGCATTGCAACCTGCGCTACTAGCCGGAGAGTGCGTTGATTTTATTTCGGTACTTAACTCGCGAAGTATTACTGACGATGTCAGCGGTGGCTGGTATTTTGCTACTGGTCATCATGGGCAGCCGTTTTATTCGCTATTTCTCTGATGCGGCAGAGGGTGACATTCCGGTCACTATCTTAGGCAGCCTGATGGTTTTTCACCTGCCAGGATTTATGGAGCTGATTCTACCGCTATCTTTTTTCCTGGGAATATTGCTGGCCTATGGTCAGCTTTATATGAACAGTGAAATTACCGTGATGGTGGCTTGTGGTATGAGCCCTATGCGGCTGTTGCGAGTAACGCTGTTGCCTGCTTCGCTCGTGGCAGTGCTGGTGGGGCTTTGTAGTTTGTGGCTAACACCGGCGGGCGCGTTACAAACTGAGGCCACGCTTGAAGAGCAGCGCAGTCGATTGGATGTGTCAGTACTGGCACCTGGGCGTTTCCAGGATTTCGGTGGAGGCCGTACCGCTTACATCAGCGATTTCAGCAACGATGGCACTGAAATGCAGGAGGTGCTGGTTCATGAGCAGCCTGTGGCTGGGGCGGAAAAGACTCATAGCTACGTGACCCGGGCGGGTTCTGGTTATCAAGAAACCAGTATGGAAACCGGCAGCCGTTTTCTAGTGCTGGAGGATGGCGAGCGCTATGGCGTAACGCCAGGTAAACAAGCTGCCGAGCGGTTAACGTTTGAACGCTACACATTGCGCCTGGGCTTGAGTCGGAATCGACAAGAGCTAGATGCCTTAGAGTACGCGACCACGACTGAGCTATGGAACGACCCCAGTGCTCGTGCCCAAGCGCAATTTCAGTGGCGAGCGGGGTTACCGCTAATGGTGTTTGTTTTGGCATTACTAGCCCAGCCGCTTTCCAGAGTAAACCCTCGTCAGGGGCGGTTTGCCAAACTACTGCCTGCCGTTTTTCTTTACGTCGCTTATTTAAGCCTGCTATTGGCCGCGGTGGATGCGATCGGTAAGGGCGTTCTAGAAGTTGCGCTGGGGGTTTGGCCGGTACACGGGCTGTTTTTGGCGCTTGGCTGCCTGCTGCTATGGCACTCGCAACGTAAAGGAATGCGCTAATGAAGGGGCTAATTCATGCTTGCTGATCGTCTTGATCGTTATATTGCCCGCAATGTGTTGGCGGCCATCATTGTCGTCCAGTTTGTGTTACTCGGCTTGGACATCACCATCGCCTATATCGGTGATTTAGGCGACACCCAAGGTAACTATACCGCGTTAGACGTGTTGATTTATCTGGGCATGCGTCTGCCTTGGCGATTTTATCAATACGCTCCGGTAGCGGTGTTGATTGGCGCGCTGATTGGCATGGGGAGCATGGCATCCAGCAACGAGTTAACGGTGATGCGTGCCGCTGGCCGGTCGCTTGCGCGGATTGTCTGGGGTGTCATGAAGCCGGTGCTATTAGTGGTCGTAGTGGTGCTGCTGGTCGCCGAGTTTGTATCTCCCCGTACGGAGCAGTTTGCCGAGGCATGGCGTTTAGAACAGCGCCAGGGGGAAGGGGCGCTGCTAACTAGCCGAAGTGGTTGGCAATTTGAAGGAGAAAGTGTGTATCGCTTTGGCGCTATTCGTGCGGATAACGTGGTGCTGGATTTAACCCGCTATCGTTTTGATGAGCGTCGGCTAATTGAAGCTACCCATGCGAATCGCGCGCATTGGGAGGAGGGCGCATGGCAGTTGGAAGACGTTACCACTACGCATATTTTTGATGACCATACAGAGTCGGAGTATCAGCAATATGCAGGTTGGGATACTGCGTTAACGCCCACCCAACTGGAACGTTTGCTGCGTGATGTCGAAAGTCAGGCGCCTAGTGAACTGTGGGCGTACGCCGACTTTTTGCAAAGCCAAAATCTCCAAGCTGACCAACCGCTACTCTATTTCTGGCAAAAGGTGCTGATGCCGCTAACGATGGGATCACTGGTATTAATCGCCGCTTCCTTTGTGTTTGGCCCATTGCGCACGGTGGCCGCAGGTACGCGAGTGTTTTATGGCGTGGTGACCGGCCTTGTATTTAAGTATGTACAAGACCTGCTGGCACCTGCATCAACCATCTTTGGTTTTTCGCCTGTGTGGGCGGTATTGGTGCCAACTCTTGCCTGTGCGGCGGTAGGTATTTATTTCTTACACCGCAACGGCTAGTTGCGGCGGCGATACGTGAATGAGGATGAGCATAGTGACGAGCAAGGTGATGAATCCCCGACGCTTTACCCAATTAGATAGCGTCTGGCCTGCTGGGTTAAGCCGCCGTTTAGGCGCGATGCTGTACGACGGATTTTTGGTCACAGCCATTTGGCTCGCAGTGACAGTGGTTCATCTGGCTTTTTTTCGCTTTGTGCTGGGGCAGCAGGCAGACGAGATAGGCACAACTCAATTTGATATCTGGAGCCTTAGGCTGATGTTGCTGTTCTTTGTCACGCTATTCTTTGTCTATTCGTGGCGGCGTGGCGGCATGACGTTAGGGATGCAGGCATGGCGGCTGCGGGTGCAAACCACCGATGGTCACGCGATTACACTTAAGCAAAGTCTAATGCGCTGTGTGGCAGCCTGGCTTTCCCTGGCCGCGTTTGGCATTGGTTACTGGTGGGTTTTGTTTGATCGACAGCGTAGAAGCTGGCCAGATATCGCCTCGAATACGCAAACCGTGGTGCTACCGAAAAAATAATTTTACCGCCTGTTTTGCTAAAAATATTGCTATGACAAGGCGTTATCATATGGCTCATTTTTATTAAGACGAATGGATACCAAAAAGCATCCATTTCTACTTGAAAAGATGTATGCGAATCATTTACATTCATCTCATGATCTTTATGAGGTGTTGCCATGTACGTTTGCGTGTGCAAGGGAGTAACCGACCATCAGATTCGCCAGCACGTTAGCGATGGAGCGCGCAGCTGGCGAGAAGTACGCGAGGCCACAGGTTGCGGAACCCAGTGCGGAAAATGCGCTTGTTTTGCTAAATCGCTAACCCGTGAAGCGGTTCAGGAGGCTCGTTGCGAAGCGGATATGAGTCTCGCTTACGCTGTGTGACGCGAATCACTATTGTTAAATTTATCGTTAGCAAATATATGATTTTTTTGAGTTTTTAGTCATTTTCTATATACTCCCAGCATCGTTGGGAGTAAGCCTATTTATGGCCTATACTCTCTAGTTAGCGTAATCGCACACTAAGAAAGGTGACGTCATGAAAGGTGATCCCAAGGTTATTCAGCATCTCAATATCGCCCTCGGCAATGAACTGGTAGCCATCAACCAGTATTTTCTGCATGCCAAAATGTACAAAGACTGGGGCTTTAAAGAGCTTGCGAAGTGGGAATACGATGAGTCCATTGAAGAAATGCAACACGCCGATAAACTAATCGAGCGTATTTTGTTCCTTGAAGGCATTCCTAATCTGCAGGATCTAGGCAAACTACATATCGGCGAAAATGTAAAAGAAATGCTCGAAAGTGATTTGAAAATCGAGCACGACGGCCGCAAGGACTACATCGAAGCAATTACCTACTGTGAAAGCGTTAAGGATTACGTAACCCGCGATCTACTGCGTGACCTGCTTGCCGATGAAGAAAGTCATATTGATCATATCGAAACGCAGCTTGGTCTGATCGATAAAGTGGGTATTCAAAATTACCTACAAAAACATATGCAGTTGGCGACTGACGAAGAGTAACGCTTGTTAATTTAATTAAAGCGGTATTGTTCGATTAAAGCGTCACTCAGCAAAACGGGCAGCCATGTGGCTGCCCGTTTTGCTATTGCATTAACTAATTGCCTTGCTTGTCTTTCCTAATAACGTTCTTCGTATCTGCTGTTCTCTCTGTCCTTGAAGCTAATTAGCTGGGAGTAAATGCTTTTGTTGTTATGTTATAATATATTTTTTGTGTGCCGTCGTGAGATGGGTTAATCGCACGCTTTATTAATCGTGATATGAATATAAAGGATATACGAGATGAGATCAGTGCATTCGGCTGTTTTGGCTTTCGGCATGCTTTGGGGGGCATCTGCGCAAGCCACGCCGGTCTATGACCAAGCTGGAACAACGCTTGATATCTATGGGCGTATTGCCATGGGTATTTCCGGTGGTGGTACCGAATTTGATAGCGCGGGTAACCAGGTCGATAACGGGGTTGATTTCCAGGATGTCTATTCTCGGCTCGGCTTCCGCATGCAGCATATGATCACTGATGATATCTCGGCGTTTGGGCGGCTTGAGTGGCGATTTAAAGGCGACGAGCGTCATACAGACAAAGGCTTCAGTGAAATTCGCCAAAGCTATATCGGAATGAAGAGTCAGCGATACGGCACGCTACAGGCGGGTAATTTCGATAGTCTCTACTATCAGTTTGTATCTGCACCGTTTGATGTTTACCTCGATAGAGGCTTGCTGTTTAACTCGTCAGCCATTCAATCTCGGGGTGACTCTGTTGGTTACTACACTCCGTCGCTTAATGGCTTTACTTCATTCATTCAGTTAAAGCATTACAGTGAACGAGGTCTTTCAGTCGAAGAGCAACGCCATGAAGGTAACGTTGTTGCCGCGCAAGGGGGAATTCAATATAAGCAGGGCCCTTTAACCATCGGCTTTGGGGCAGTAGATGACAAAGTGCGTGGAAATGGTAACGGTGAAATGCTCTATGGTCTGATGGGAGCTTATGCCGTTACTGATCAGTTGACGACACGCTTGGGTGTTGAGACCCAGGATAGCAGTACTACCTACGGGGGTGGCTTTGAAACGGTAGGCTTAGGAGGTACTTACGTTTCTGGGCCTTGGGCGTTCACTGCCGACTATTATCACGTCAAGCGGGATAATGAAGCCAATAGTAATGTTTGGGCCGCAGGCACCTACTATAAAGTGACAAGTGCCTTTGATGTGTTTCTGGAGTTAGCTGATGGTGACACTCCCAGGCTTGATAACGCTAGTGATTTGTCGGAGGACGTCTACTGGCTAACTGGCGCGCGCTATCACTTTTAAGTGTTGGCAGGTTATACGGTGTAGGGACTAACAACGAGGGGCGAGTATTTCGCCCCTCGTTTTGGCTTTGCTACATCCCATGACTAAGCATCGCGAGGCTGCTTTTAACGCTGCCGAGTGCTTAAGCCCACCAGGTTTGAAAGTGACACCGCTAGTACCGATAGCAAAATTAGTGCTAATGCGGGAATCAGCACCGCCCAAGGCGCTCGCTCAATATAGGGCATACCTTCGGCAAGGATTAACCCCCACTCTGGTGAAGGTGGGCGTGGCCCCAGGCCGAGAAAGCCAAGTGCTGCCAAGGCCAGCGCCACGCCAGGTAAGCGCAGCATGGCGTGGCGAAACACTGGGCCAAGCACTGCCGGTAAGATGTAGCGGCTCATTAAGCGGAAATGACCCACGCCTAGCATTGGCGTAATGCGCACGTGGGGCTGGGCTTTCACTTCCGCCACCAGTGCCGCTGTGTGCGCTGCAAGCGGAGCCCAAGCGACGGCGGTTACCGCAATGATCGCGCCGCTAGCACTTGGCCCTATTAGCCCCGCGACAATCAACCCCGCAATGGTGGGTGGCGTTGCCTTGGTGATTTCAATAGGACCAGTGGCTAGCTTGGGGGCTAGTCCAATCAGTAGCCCTATTACTAGCGAAAAGAATACGACGACTGTTGCCATGCCCATGGTAGACAGCGCACCGTGAGCCACCCGCGCCAAAATATCGCGCCCAGTGCCGTCGGCGCCTAATGGTAACGCAAAGCTTGGTGACTCTAAGCGCATAAACGCGGAGCTAAACGGGTCACGCCCCATCCCCGCTACGATTAGCACAAAGAGCAGCAACATCGCGATGGCGGGTACAACCCATGCCCTACGTTGGATATTCTGTTCGCTATGCGCCACGGGCAGAGCCCCAAGCTGAAAAGCACGGCCCAGTAACAGCACGCGACCAATATTGGCCAAGCTGCCTAATATAATGGCGATAATCAGCAGAATCAGAATGCCAGTTTGTAGCGCGGGAAGGTCCTGGGCAGATGCTGCGCCAAGCGTTGCTCGACCCAGGCCTGGAATAGAGAATACCTGTTCGACGGCAATGGCTCCGCCCGTCAGACTCACCATGACCATGCCGACCTGAGGCATCAGGCTGGGTAAGGTGCGTCGCAGTGCGGCCATGACAATTCGGCTGCGTGAAAAGCCTGCTACGTTCCAGGTAGCGACCCAGCGCTCGCTGAAGGTGGCTGCAAGGCCATCGCTAAACAAGCGGCCCAACAGACCGCCTGCCGGAAGGCCCAGCGCAAAGGCGGGCAATAGGGCATAGCTAAAACCTCGCCAGCCGTAAGGCGGTAGCCAGTTTAACCATGCCGCAAACACGACTAGCAGTAGTGAGGCGAGTAGAAACTCAGGTAGAGCTGTTAAGGCTGCACCAATGGCGCCGGAAGAACGGCTGACCTGGCCTCGCAAGCCACGCCGTACCACGGGGGTGCAGATCAGGGTAGTGGTAACCACCGCTACCAGCATGCCAAAGGTCATTAGCGTCAGTGATACCTGGGCGCTCTTTAACATACCCGGTAGCACGGGTGCGCCGGAGATCCAGGAATTGCCTGCATCGCCATGCAGCAGGCCCGTCAGCCAGCTCTGCAGCTTCTCGAAGGGGCCAAGATCCAGGCCTAACTGAGCACGAATTGCTGCTAAGGCTTCGGGGGTGGCTTCCTGCTCGGCAGAGCGTGCCCGCAAAATGCTCAGTGCAGGGTCCCGGCCGGATAACCACGGCAGTAGTCCCACCAGCACCACCACGCTGGCTAGTGTAACCAAACGTGAGAGCAGCGGAATAAAGGGCGTGATACGCAAGCTGCGCCATAGGCGCAGCGGTATTGCGGTTGTCATGCGTGGCGTACCCTTAGGAGTCACTGTCGGCGTCGATGGTTGTCTGCTCAGTGATCAGCGCACGTTCACGGGGGTCACGCTCGGCGTTAGAGACCCGCGCTGACTCGCCCTGAATTACGCGTTCGTGGAGCATCGGAATAGCCGCATCGGTGCGTAAAATAGCTGCTTCCGCCTCGATAATTGCCTGACGGCGCTCATCTCCGGTGGGCAGCGTGGCAGCATTGGCTAGCGCTTCATCGACGGCGGGGTCACATAGCTGGGCGATGTTGAAAGAGCCCGCACAAGCGAAGTCGCTGAACATATAGGCCACCGGGTCGCCTGAATCGAGGACGGTGGCACGCGAAAGAATAAAGGCGTCAAACTCACCGGCTAAGGCATCCGCTTCGATATGCGCGTACTCACGCACTTCTTGGTTAACGTTAAAGCCCGCACGGGTCAGCTGCTGTTCAAGCAGGACAGCCACTTCGGGCAGCTCGGCGCGGTCAGTAAACGTCGCCAGGGTGATGTCAGTGCCGTTTGGCTCGGTGGGTGCAGTGCGATCTTCAAGCGGGGTGCGGTAGCCGCTTGCCCACGCTAGTGCCGGGCCGAGTAACCCTTCGGCGATATCCGCGCGCCCTTCGTAAACAGTATTCACAATAGCGGAGCGGTCTATTGCTTCACGAACGGCTGCGCGCAGGCCGGGGTCGGTCATTGGGCCTGATTCGGTATTCAGGTAAAGCGTATTGGTGCGTGGCATGGGCACTTCGTGGACTCGCTCAGGGTCAAGCAGCGCCACCTGGGACACCGGAATCGCTTCAACCACATCGGCCACACCGGTTCTTAAGGCTGCCGCTCGAGCGGTGCCGTCGGGGACATAATCAGCATCAATACCGGCCACTTTGGCGGGCTCGCCCCAGTAGTCATCAAAGCGATCCAGATGGGCGCTGCTAGTACCGTTGATCTCTGTTAATACGAACGGGCCGGTACCTGCTTTGATGGGGTTAACCCGGCCATCCTCGCCATAGGCGCTGGCGGCTAAAATCGCCAGTTGGGGGCTTGATAGGCGGTTGGGAATCAGCGGGTCCTCGGTTTCCGTGCGCACAATCACCGCGTTATCACCATCGGCTTCGATGGTCATGTTCACGCCATCTAAAATGCGTGGTTTCGGGGCGGCCTGGGTAGCCGCAGTGAGAGCGTTCACTACGTCGCTAACGGTCAGTGCTGTGCCATCATGAAAGCTGACCCCATCGCGAATCACGAACCGCCATGTATGGCCATCGAGCTGCTCCCACTCGGTGGCCAGAAATGGCAGTGGGTCGCTGCTGGCATCCAACCGAATGAGCGTTTCCGCCGTGCTCCAGCGCGACAGTTTGAAAGCATCATCGGAAAGTGGCGTTAATCCCGAGCGAGGTGGCTGCAGCATCGCTAGGCTGATTCGTTCACCGGCCTCTGAAGATGTGGTGTCACGCTGTTCATCAAAACAACCGGCCAGCAGTAACGGGGCGGCAAGGGCAATAGGCAGGGAAAGGCGCAGCGGACGGGGTAACATCGTAAAAACTCCAGTTGAAGTGACGAGCAGGAAAAATGTGTAGAAAAAATAAAAAAGTCACAGATACGTTATTAAAGTGCTGCTAACTCAGTTGCATTGCAGTTTGGATGCGCACAAGTAGGTAGTTGCGCAACGGCATTGATTAGCGAGCGCGTAGTCGGGTGATGGGGGGCGCGCCAAAGCGCTTCCGTTGAACGGTCTTCAACTATTTTGCCGTCATCCATGACCAGCGTGCGTTGGCACAATTGGGTGACCACCGATAAATCATGGGACACCATCAGTAGCCCTGTGCCGCTTTCATCGCATAGCTTTTTCAGCACGCTAATCACCTGCGCGCGAACCGGTAGGTCTAGGCCGCTCAGTGGCTCATCGGCGAGCAAAAAGCGTGGGCGCGTAGCAATCGCACGGGCAATGGCGACCCGTTGAGCCTGGCCGCCGGAAAGCTCATGAGGCAATCGGTCCAAAAAACGTGCATCCAAGCCAACTTGCTCCAATGCTTCTCGGACGCGTTCTCCAGGGTCGCAATCAACGTTTAGGCGTATCAATGGCTCGGCCACTAGTGCACGAACATTCATACGAGGGTCAAGGGAGGCACCGGGGTCTTGGGGAATATACTGAACAGCCCGACGGTACCATCTAAGCTTGGCCGTGGAGGCGGGACGTACCGTTTTATGCAGACAAGTAATCGAACCAGTATCGGGCGCTTCAATCGCTAACAGCGAGCGTAGTAATGTCGTTTTCCCCGACCCTGACAAGCCGACTAGTCCGACACGTTCACCCGGATAAAGCCTCAGGTTGATGTTATTCATGACTTGTTTGCGTTCACCCGCCCGCCAAAAAACAGTGCGGGGTAACGAGACGCTTTTATAGAGCCCGTTTGCTGAGAGGAAGGCTTCCTGGCACTTGAAAAGTGGATGGCTCTGCATTTAGGCACTCTTCAAATAGTCAGTTGGGACTACTTCAGGCGGTTGCACATTATGCGCCGCCGCTACGAGCGCTTGAGTGAATGGGTGCTGCGGGGAGGTGATTAGGGTGTCTAACTCACCGCTTTCGATCATCATGCCTCGTTCAATAATGACTGCCCGCTGGCATAGCTGTGCTGCCGCGTGTAGATCATGAGTAATGAATAGCAGCGCAGATGCTGAGCTGTCGGTATGTTGATGTAAGGCGCGCAGTACCTGGGCTTGAGTGACGACGTCCAACGCAGTCGTAGGTTCATCGGCAACCATTAGCGACGTTTTACAAGCCATTGCTAACGCAATGCATACCCGCTGACGCTGTCCACCAGAAAGCTCTGCTGGCGTGCGCTTGATTAACCGTTGAGGGTCTGGAAGGTCCAGTGACGCGAGTAGTGCCACTGTGGCGTCATTCGCGGCAGAGCGCGATAGGCCATGGTGGCGCAAAAAGGGTTCTCGCAGCTGGGAACCGATAGAAACTAAGGGATTAAGTGCCGAGAGCGAATCCTGAAACACCATCGACACCCGTGAGTTTTTCGGCCGCTGTGTGGCAGGTGTTGCAATCGCCTCTTGGCCTTGAATACGTATGCTTCCCTGAGTTCTAGCATTGGGTGGCAGCAAGCCGAGCACTGCTTTAGCTGTGAACGATTTGCCTGAGCCAGAAGTGCCCAAGAGGCAAACACGCTCGCCGGGCATGACGTCAAACGAGAGTCCATCGACGACCTGTTGCTGGCCGATTTTAATGCGCAGATCACGCACGGATAACACTGGGTCGCTGCACATTGACACCATCGCTTGCTGAACCGCTCAATAAAATATTTTAGTTATGATATAACATTGGTTGGTTGGGAATCAATCTATGCGTTAATGCTGCGTCTAAAAAGCGTGTTTCAGTGGTTAAAACAACTAGTCAAAACAGCGAGTCTAAAAGTAGTCGAAATGAAGTTAAGAGACGCCCATAAAAAAGCGCTGAGCTAATCAGCGCTTTTTCTCTTAAGGGGCAGTAAAACAATAACTTACTTGGTAACAGTAGATAGTGTTTGGGTCTGTCCCTCTTCGCCTGTACCGAAGGCATCAGCATGTTCATCAACAGCAAAGGTAGCGCGGCTTAAGCGGCGTACACGCTTCATAAACAGTGCGATACATACCAGCGTGCCCAGCGCCGCGACGATACAGCTTGTTTGCAGTGGTAAGCCAAAGCCAATCGGTGCGTAGGCTAAATAGGTAAAGGTGGCCATGGTCATAAAGACAGCTGGGATCGAGGTGATCAGATAAGGCTTACGTGATAGCACTAGGTACATGGTGCCGACCCACAGTGCGATAACCGCGGTGGTTTGGTTGGCCCAGGAGAAGTAGCGCCATAGCAGGGTAAAGTCCATGTGGGTAAGCGCGTAAGAAGCAACAAACAGTGGCAGGGCGATCAAAATACGCTTAATAATCGGCTTCTGCTCAACCTTGAGATAGTCAGCAATAATCATTCGTGCACTGCGGAAGGCGGTATCGCCCGAGGTAATCGGCAGCACAATAACCCCCAGCACGGCCAGCGTGCCACCAACAGCGCCAAGCATGCTAATAGATACTTCGCTGACCACTGCTGCGGGGCCGCCGGCGGCCAACACAGCGGACAGCGATTGTTCGCCCTGGAATAAACTCATGGCGGCGGCGGCCCAGATCATCGCAATCACGCCTTCGGCAATCATCATGCCGTAAAAGATTTTACGGCCATTGGTTTCGTTTTGCGTCGTACGCGAAATGATGGGGGTTTGTGTGGCATGGAAGCCTGAAAGAGCACCGCAGGAGATCGTTAAGAACAGCAGCGGGAAAATGGGCGCTCCTTCAGGATGCATATTCTGGAAAGAGAGTTCTGGAATCGGTGCGCCGGTAACAACCAAACCAATACCGATGCCTGCGGCGCTGAACAGCAGCAAAGCGCCAAAGTAGGGGTAGATACGGCCAATGACTTTATCAATCGGTAGCAGCGTAGCAACCAGATAGTAGGCAAAAATCGCCAGAATAATTAGCGTTAAAGAGAGTGATGTCATATTAGAAAGCAGCGCTGCGGGCGAGGTTACAAAGACCGTGCCCACCAGTAATAACAGCAAAATAGCAAAGCCGTTGACCACATGCTTCATGGTTTTACCGAGAAATTTACCCGCCAACTGAGGCAAATGAGCCCCGTGGTTGCGAATCGAGATCATACCGGTGAGGTAGTCGTGTACGGCACCTGCAAAGATGCAGCCAACCACAATCCATATAAAAGCCACTGGACCATAAAGCGCCCCTAAAATGGGGCCGAAAATCGGGCCGACACCGGCAATGTTA
The DNA here is from genome assembly GCF_014897875.1 of Halomonas sp. 3A7M. Classification (NCBI taxonomy): domain Bacteria; kingdom Pseudomonadati; phylum Pseudomonadota; class Gammaproteobacteria; order Oceanospirillales; family Halomonadaceae; genus Halomonas; species Halomonas sp. 3A7M. The sequence goes on along the minus strand of NZ_JABUZD010000031.1, from coordinate 4,154 downwards.
AGCAATTGAATAAGTGAGTTGCGTGTGGTGTTCATCGGCACATAGTCAATATTGTCACGCATACTAAACGCCGGTGTTTGACGCTTGCGGTCAGTAACAAACACGCGCTCAACGAACTTGCCGTAGGTGAAGTAGCCCACGACTAGAAGCAGTATCGATACAATGAAGGTGATCATTTAGGGCACTCAGTCTCAGGGGAATGAATAGGGTAGTGCATGCTAGTGAATTACTTGTTAGCACGCTTATTTGGCCGGGCTGAATGTACCGACTCATCAGGAGAATCGCTTTAAGACTTTAGTGGCCTATGGTGCTAGCAAGAGCAATTATCAACATAAAAAAGGCAGCGCTGTGCTGCCCGATATATCGCTATAGTAATGGGTTTTAAACGTTACGATTCAACGACGCCGCAGGCCATGCGCGCACCGCCACCGCCTAAGTGGGGATCATCTGAATACGTATCGCCGCCCGCATGGATCATCAGGCTACGTCCCGGCATATCTTCCATACTCAAACGCGGTGCCAGCACCGGCAGGTTGGCTTCGCCATCTTCATTCACTGTGAGAACCGGTAGGTCACCCAGATGGCCATCGCCGTAGGGACCTTGGTGGGTACCAGCCTCTTCAGGGTCGTAATGACCACCTGCAGACAGCGCTGCTGTCATTTCGCCGCTATCGTTTTCAGCAGGCTCGCAGCTGGCATTTTGGTGGACATGAAAACCGTACACGCCGGGCTCTAGGTCAGTTAACGACGGCGTAAGCAACACGCCGTGCTCAGTATGCTCAATAGCGACAGTCCCAATCGACTGTTCAATTCCTTCAGCGCTGACCTTGTGCATTTCAACGTCGAGCGTTTCATTGGCCTGAGCGGTGGTTGCCAGCAGTAGCCCTGCGGCAATACCTGTTAGCGGTAGTGAATAACGCATAGTGCAATTCTCCTTTCCTTATCCATGGAAGCTCGTATGACGAGTTGCCATTTCAAGGTAGTTGGCTATTGGAGAAGATGCTAAATGCTCATTAACAAGTTTTTCATGGTGAGTCGTGTGAAAGCGCTGAGGGCAGAGGTGGTAGACACTCTTGCAAAAAATAAGCTCTAAATGCTTCTTTGATAGGCTTTAATTAATGTGTCGTAATGGCCTGAATAAGGTAAAGCGGTTAGGACAGACCCAGAAATAAACGATGCGAGTGCTTGTCCATGCTCAAGATGAACTAATGCATCGTTCTCACCATGAAAAATCTCTACAGGAACCCCTAAGTCTCCAACGCTGAAAGGCCACTCTCGTGCCATTAGTTGAATATCTCTAACAATGCTATCAGCCGCTATCAAGGCACCTTGCTGTGTTGCTGCCACTAGATTTTTTTGAAAGGCTTTACGTAGTTGTGAAGCTTGTAGGAATTGACGTTCTTGGTCACTGAGAGAGTCCATTAACGCGGTGGTCAGTGATGCGCTGTCGCCCGTCAAATCTACTAACTGGGTGATTAAATCCTGAGGAGCAGTCAAAGCTGCGTGCCACGTCTCGGCAGTCAGCTTTCCTGCGTGTTTGTAGGGCGAGCTCTGTATCGGAACAGCAGGCGTCCCGACCAGCATTACTCTGTCGACTCTCTCTTTGAGAGCCGTTGCAGTCGCCATGGCGAACACGCCACCTCCCGAAAAACCTAGTAGCGAGAATTTGTTAATTTGAAGCTGCTCTGCCACTGCCTGCACGTCGTCTGTGTGGTCAGCAAAACGGTAGCTTTTCATCTGAGTGGAGCCACCATACCCTGGGCGATCTATGGCAATGAGCCGAATGCTCTCGGTTTCATTTCTTGCAGTTGCCATCAATACTTCTTTTTTAGAACCGGGAATGCCGTGACAGTAGAACCAGGCTGGTGCATCTGCTGAGCCTGTATCCATAACACTCAAAAAACGTCCATCTGGCCTTGGGATACGGTAAGTTTGCATCTCGTAACTACTCAAATCGATTAACTATTCCAACACTAAGCAGTAATGTGCGTATTAAGTCAGCCTGCCTCGTGACGTCTGTTTTTCGCATGACTGATTTTAATTGAGAGCGAGTGGTGTGTACCGTTACGTTCAAATAAGCACTAGCCTCATTAATATCTAGGCCGCGCATTAGTAAGTCTACTAGACGCAATTCCGCTACGCTCAATGAGTAAAGGTTTTTTAGACGTCTATGGTCTAGGGGGATGGTCATTTGTGGATCAAGCAAGAAAGCGATAACGGTGGCAGCAGGGCTAACATTCCAGGAAAGGGAAGAATTTATTTCTTGATTACAAAAAAGTACCAATGAAGCTCCTGCCCTATTTAGCTGAATGCTCTCACAGCGACTTTCTCCTTTGTTTAGCTTACGCGATGCCTGAACAAGAGCTGAACCGAGCTTTTCTTCATCGAAAATTAAGCGGCCGTTACGCTGCTGTATACCGAAGCAATGGGTGCTAAGCACATCTTCGGCAGCTCGGTTTGACCAGTGGCAGTGTAAGTTTGCATCCAGCATCCACACCCCAAAAGGAAGGTGGTTAAAGGCATTCTGAGCTTGTGCTAATGCTTCCTGTACTTGGCTAGTCAGTTTGGTCAGCTGAGCTACACGGCGTAAATGTCCGCTCAAATCTTCTAGCTGTTCTTGCTCCTGCCGAGTAAACATGCCCTTTTCACGTGGTCGATGTATGCCAATATGCATCGCAGATGAGCCATCGCGTTCAAACTGGGTTCCCATGGCATAAAAATTCCCGTTCGGGCGGAAAAATAATTGGTAGTGCTCAGAGTGCTCAAATGCCCGGTCAGAAATAATGTCGGTACTTATATGGACTTTGCCCAGAGGGCCGTTAGCTAGTGATGTACGAAAGGGATCAAATACGACTGCCTCATGTTCATAATTGAGCCCTTGTTCTAAGCCAATAGTATAGGATCGGTAAACGACAGGGTTTTCACGGTCAGTGATACGTAGCGCTGCCGAAGGGGAATCAAAAAGGTGGCCAAGCTGTTGCAGAAAAATATCCCAGCCTTCGGGATAGATGACGCTGTCATAGAGTGTATGTAGTAGCGTGGATATGGTTTTTTCTTTGTTATACACGATCTCAGTCCTTATTTGATGAGTATCGGTTATCGCTACAAATACAAAATATACCTGACTTTAGAAGCAAGTCCTAGGCGTCAAGTTAGCTCCCCCATAGTAGTTCCTTCATTATTTTTATATAGAAAGTAGGGGGATTGGCATCTCAATTTTTTAAATGTTTCACCCATTTGAGTGATTCTTGCATGACTTTCACGTGCTTAACTTCAATCGAGTTAGGCTCGATATGAAGCAGCTACGTTAAGCAAGCAATTGCTTAGCAAGCGTATTTCAAAGCAACAGAATTAAAAAGCCAGAAGCTTCTTAATAAGCAGGGCCTAAAGTAAAAGTCGTATAAATTAAGGGGGAAATCAATATGGAAACTATTGATAACAAAGACTCAGTACTGAAGCTCTCGCTCCTGGCCTTAGCTATCGTTGCAGTGACGGGTTGTTCCAGTGGTGGCAGCTCCAGCCAGCCAATAGATCAAGATAATCCAGGGCAGACGGATGGCGGTGGTGGCTCAAGTGATAGCGGTGGTGGCTCCGGTGATAGTGGTGGTGGCTCCGGTGATGGTGGAGGTCCGAGTGATCCCGGCCAGGACTTCACCTACAAGACTATTAACCCTATCGAAGAGATACCTGTTGGGGAAGAGTTTCGTCTCGACAGCGTAACAGTCAATGCGACTCCCTCTAGCAGTGGAGTTACCATGAACCAGCAGCCTGTGCTAGATCACGCAGCAATGATCGAAGTCCTACCTAATGGGCCAAATGGCGAGGCAAGAATCCGTTTGAATGCGCCAATTGCTGACGTCGAAAATAGGGATTTCACGGAAGGTCGTGCTCCTTACATCTTCGATAATGGAGAAGATAATGATATTAGGATACGTTCCGTAGAGCATGAGTCGGAACAATTCCTTAACGGTTCTTTGAACTACGCGGCTTTTGGCGAATGGGTAATCCGCAACAGCGGTGGCGACTCTGACGGTAGTTACTTTGCCACCGGCTACGACACTCATCTCAATGACATGCCCTCTACAGGATCCGCAAGTTACAGTGGGGCCGCTAGCCCGGATTTCTCACAGGGTATAAAAGAAAGCGGCTGAAAG
>NZ_JABUZD010000027.1:0-671 GCF_014897875.1 Halomonas sp. 3A7M | reverse complement strand
CGTTGAGCCTGTAGAAAAACTCCGCTGACGGCTAAGTTTTGGTAGGATCTAGGAAACAGACGAGGAGTGGTCAGCATGCCGCGCTTCAAGGCTTATAACTACGACCAGAACGCCATGGTGGTGATCAACTATCAAGATCAGCTCCAGCCAGGCACCTTTGAACACGCTGTGCACTACCTGATCGAGCACAAGCTCGACTTGTCCGTTTTCCATCCCCAGTACCGCAACGACGCGACCGGTCGGCTGGCCTATGATCCGGCCATCCTGTTGAAAATCATCCTGTTTGCCTACTCCAAAGGCATCACCTCCAGTCGTGAAATGCAGTGGTGCTGCGAGACCAATATCATTTTTAAAGCTCTTTCCTGCGATACCGTTCCCCATTTCACCACACTGGCCAGCTTCGTCAGTCGCCATGCCGATGAGATTGAAGCGCTATTCGAGCAAGTGCTGCTGGTGTGCCACGAACAAGGCTTACTGGGCAACGAACTCTTTGCCATTGATGGCTGCAAGATGTCCTCCGATGCCTCCAAAGAGTGGTCGGGTACGTTCAAAGAATTGGGCGAGAAACGGGAGAAACTGAGAGGCCTGATTCGGCATCACCTACTAGAGCACTACGCGCGTGATGAAGCTGAAACGGAAGCCGATCTGGATCGGGATATCCGACGGGCCAA
>NZ_JABUZD010000028.1:0-702 GCF_014897875.1 Halomonas sp. 3A7M | reverse complement strand
CTTTGGGCTTGGTGCGATTGTTGAAGCGCGGGGCGCGATAACGCAGATTCTTTAACGCAGATTCTTTGACCGGCGACGCCGCCGAAAGCCACGGCGCTGCTCCAGTGACTTCTTGATCTGATAGCCACGATGCACCAGGTCAAATAAGCACAATACATGCCGTTGCGGGCCGTCTGATTCGGTGCTGTCCGTTTCACGCATCAACGCCAGCCCGGTCGTTTTGCTGCCAGGGTCGATGCCCAGGCGAAGCGGTTGCGTGTCACCACCCACCCGATCTTTCAGCCGGATCGTGAACGGATAGCGCTTATGTACCACGGCACGACCACGCGCCAACAGCAACCGGGCGCGCTTTTCGCTGCACGGCATCAGTGGCCGCTTGTGTTTATCCCGTACGAAAACCGCCATGCGATTTCCTCCTAATCAATGCCCTTACGGGCCTGGTGTCGCAGGGCTTTCGCCCCGTCTCCCCTCGGGAAGGTTGATAACCGGCTCCTGCCAACGATATGGCTATCGGCAGCGATCAAGACCTTCGGCGTTTTACCCTGCGCCAGCATGATCCTGACCTTTCAGAGCGCCAAACTGAGGAAGCATTTGGCGGTGAGTCTTGGCGACCTGTTATCAACGTAGCGGGTTGGCTACCGCTTTCCCTGGTCAACCGGGCTTGCTTTTACAAGCCTCCGGCTTCAGCCGGAGGTAATTGAC
>NZ_JABUZD010000026.1:0-569 GCF_014897875.1 Halomonas sp. 3A7M | reverse complement strand
CGTGACGTGAAGTAGGTCAACTACGTCGTAGGATGAACGCTTACTGCTGGTTTACAAACGCAGGGTTTGAGCCTGCATTAGCAGCAGGATTTGTTGTAGAGTTATCAAAGTCACGCGCTTGGCTAGAGAAACTAACAGCCATTGCAACAGCAGCAGCGATAACGGTCATTTGAGTTTTCATGGTGTTTCCCCTTTTTTCGATCGACTTGCTTTGGTTGTTTACTGAGAAGCAGCTGGCGACTCAGTAGGTATCGATAGTGACTGGTCGTGCATTGCCCGAAAGGTTTTGTTGCTGGACACTCACACCACGTAAGCCACTGCCCGATTGCGAAATTGAAACGTCACCTTTAAATCCATTTTGATAAATGTCAGCTTTAAATGAGGAACTATTACCTTGCTGATTAATAGAGGCGGTGTTGTCATCGCCCACTTGCCAAATAATTCCGGTATTATTTCCGTTACTTTGCATTATGCTTGCTTGATTACCATTGCCGATTTGATCGATATAGGCAAAATTAGAAAGCTGATAAGTGGTTATGCAAAAGTTATCGAGTTACTTTTTCCGTAAT
>NZ_JABUZD010000172.1:0-777 GCF_014897875.1 Halomonas sp. 3A7M | reverse complement strand
GGTGTTGATAGGGAAAGTATCGGCGCCAGCTTCACGGATTCAGGCTACATATATTAATTCGCTCTCTCCCTTCTGAAACTCTACTTACCCATATTACCGATCCATTAACAGTTAAATTATTGATAAAAGGAAAATTTCACGACCATCAGCTACCAGAGCCTTATGCAAGGCTTGATACCCCTGAATGCGACTCGCGTATTGCCAACTTACCCCTAATTCAACTTCGAATTTGGGCCGAAATGAACCGCTTTATCGCTTTTACGGGATGCAACCTGTCTATTGCTCAATCATTAAATTTAGGAAATTGGCGGGAGGAACGAGAAAACCTCATAGCTTTAAAGGCACGTGCTAACAAATTGGTTTCCATTCGCTCAAGTAAGCTTTATGCGAAACACATCGATGCTCATACCAATTTTTTACTCAAGTGTCTCCTCGTGCCTGTTAGTGACGACTGCCCATTATTTCCTAGGATTGTTACTAATTGTCAGGGTGATTCATCTCTTATCGCAAAAGCTCAAGCAGGATTGCTAGAAATAAATGTTAAACCACTCGATCCAAACGAAAATAAAACAAACATCCGCAAATGGCTATACAGAACTGGAATCACGGTTTATACCTCACGAACCTTACGACTAGCAAAGGCTACTTGGCTATTGCGACGTTACCATGGAGATCAGATTAGGGTCGCCCAAGGGATGGGAAACAAGCCGAGCACTGTGTACCGGAACTATGGAGGTAAGTGCCTAACCGAAAGTTTTCGTGCATAATGTATGTAGG
>NZ_JABUZD010000006.1:0-30960 GCF_014897875.1 Halomonas sp. 3A7M | reverse complement strand
TAAATCGAGTTATCCGTTGCCAGCACCGTGCGGTTGGCATAGTCCGGGGCAATCTCGCCTTCGAAGCCACGGGCGCGCAAGGCGTCGAGGAAACGCACGTAATGAGTGCTTAGGCGTTTAAACGGGGCCGTACGAGAATCCAAAGATGCAATCATAGTTGATCAAGCCGTCACTGCTGGGAGCGGATAGGGGATACGCTACTTTACCGCAGCTACCGCGGCTCTGCATCTTGATGGCGCGTCTTATGCGCTGCCAAGCGCCTCTTTCACCAGCGCTGCGCTGGTCGCGTTCATGGGTAGTGCCAGAGCAAGTGCATGTGCTTGGGGGGACATCTTGCCCCAGGTTTTTTGCACAATACGCACCATATGGTCGTGCTCGACTTTGCGGGAGAAATCCGCGAAGTAATTTTCCAAGAACACCAGGCAGGCGCAATCTTCCAGCGCTTGCACATCGGCATCGCGGCCAAGACCTTTCTTACGGATAATCGTTGCGGTTCGTTCGGCGTCTGCAGCGCTATAGCCAGCGTCACGCATCAGTTGGGCAGTGGTATCGCCCGCGCGCTCACCTTGGTCGCGGCGCCAGGTTAAATAGCCTATGCGTCCTTCAGGGTAATCGCTGCGCGGCACAAGCCAGCGCTGGAGATGTTGGGCGCGGACTGCCAAACGCAGTAGTTCGGCAGGGGCAGACTGCAACTGTGCTAACCAATGGCTCATACGCTGGGCGTAGGCAAGTTCCTGGGGCAGGGGTGTGCCATCGGCAAGGGTGGTTTGGCGCGGATCTTGGGCGTGAAGCGCATCAATGGCCGTTAGAGTTTGTTCAAACGCAGAGGGCATAAGAGCTCGCATGATTAGGGAAGATTAACGACATGCTAGCAGGTTAGCGCCAGGCCATGAAAAAAGCGCCCGCTGCACAAAGGCAGCAAGCGCTAAAGTAACATTCATAAAGAAGTCTATGCGCGGTTGTTGTTATAAACCTCTTCGTTTAGTTCGCCTTCGCTTTTACCCACCAGGGTCGTGACCATCAAATCACCCGCCACGTTTACGCTGGTGCGGGCCATATCCAGAATACGGTCGATACCGGCAACCACCGCAATCGCTTCCAGAGGAAGGCCAATTTGTGCCATTACAATCGACAGCATTATAAGACCCGCGCCGGGAACGCCCGCGGTGCCAATTGAGGCCAGCGTGCCGGTGGCCACAATCATGCCGTAATCCATCATGGTTAGATCGGTGCCGGTCATTTGGGCAATAAACAGCACGACTACGCCTTGGTAAAGCGCTGTGCCATCCATGTTAATCGTCGCGCCCACGGGTAGCACAAAGCCAGAAACGCCCTCTGAAATCCCTAGGTTTTTTTGCGCGCAGCGAATCGACACCGGTAGCGTGCCAGCAGACGAGGCAGAGGAGAACGCCACCACAATGGCATCCAAGCTGCCTTTCAGGTAGCGCACAGGGTTCAAGCGGCCAAGTAGTGAAATAAACCCAGAGTAAATTACCAACACATGCAGAATGCAGGCGAGATATACCACGCCAATCAGCTTGGCCAGCGGCAGCAGGATTTCTAAGCCGTATTGGCCTGAAACATGGGCGATTAAGCCAAATACACCAAAGGGTGCAAAGGCCATCACAATGCCGGTGAGCTTGTACATTGCTTCAGCAAAGCTATCGAAAACCTTCATAACCGGCTCGCCTTTTTCGCCAATCAGCGTTAGCGAAATACCTAAGCCAATGGCAAATACAATGATCTGCATAATGTTGCCATTAGCCAGAGCATCGAGAGGGTTGCGCGGCACCAAGTTAACCAGAATAGAAATCAGAGAGGGGGCTTCGTTTGCAGTCACTTCTGTATCGAAGCTTAAATCGACGCCTACCCCTGGCTGTAACAAGGTGGAAAGCAGTAGACCGATGCTGATCGCAAAGGCCGTCGTCACCAAATACAAGGTAATAGTACGCGCACCAATGCGACCCATTTTTTGCGGGTCACGCATTGAGGTAATACCGACTACTAGCGTTGAGAACACAAGCGGTACAATCAGCATCATTATGGCATTAATGAAAATATCGCCGAGCGGCTTAAAGACACTGGCGGTTTCACCTAGTAACGCACCGGCTAATATCCCCAGTGCCAACCCCGCCAAAATTTTTTTCCACAGCGCGATTTTACTCCACCAAGAAAACTTTCCCTTTTTTGCTGTTTCCTGCACTACGTTTCTCCTGTTTAACATCCATTATTAGTGATTCGCGCTGCAAATCGGCGGGCACTCTATCACTTTGGGCTAGTGAGCCAAGGTTTTTATGCCGATTGGTAATAGCGTATGCGTTTGATTCGAAAGTTCGATGCTGCTCAGTCACAGGCATGCCATGCGCACTCGAGGTTTGGAGTTCACGCTACGGCTATTTTGGAGCACAACAATCAGAAGTCGTGGTGGTTTAATTCGAGCCCAAAAGGATTAAATATTGCGTTCGTTTTGACGTACGTACTGCATGGCGTACAATTTATGTAATGCGGGATAAATTAGAGGTGTGTTATGACCGGAATATCTGTAACAGAGGCACGCAGTAACCTTTATCGGTTGATTGATGAGACTGCAGAATCTCATCAGCCAATTATCATTATGGGCAAGCGGAATAAAGCCGTTTTGGTGGCGGAAGAGGACTGGTCTGCCATTCAGGAGACGCTTTTCCTGCTTTCTGTGCCAGGGATGCGAGAGTCTGTTCGTGAGGGAATGGAGACCCCTGCAGATGAGTGTGATGAGGAGTTGGACTGGTGACATGGACGTTGGTTTACACCAAACACGCTCAGAAAGATGCGAAGAAGTTAGCTTCCAGTGGCTTGAAGCCAAAGGCGCAGGAGCTGCTGGCACTAATCGCAGAAGATCCGTATCGGAAACCGCCTCCGTTTGAGAAACTCATCGGTGATCTTGCGGGGGCTTATTCACGGCGTATCAATATTCAGCATCGTTTGGTTTACCAAGTGCTTGAAGACGAAGGGGTAATTAAAGTGCTCCGGCTTTGGAGCCACTACGAATAGTGTATAACCAGTTGCTGCTGCCGAATATCAAGTAGAACAACGATGAATGCAATACGGTTAGTCAAAAGCATCACTCCCCATTAAGGCAGCCATAGCTCCCCGCCGTGCTTTTGCCTACAATAGGCCTCTTTCATCACGGGCGATGTACGCCGTGTTCCACTGATTTCAGGCCAAGGGATAACTCATGCTCGATCCGAAACTGCTGCGCGGTGATCTTGATGCGGCTGCGCAACAACTGGCCCGGCGGGGCTTCGAACTTGATAAAGCGGCACTGCAAGCGCTGGAATCGCGCCGTCGTGAGTTGCAAACCCAGACCGAGCAGCTGCAAAACGAGCGCAATATGCGTTCAAAAGCGATTGGTAAGGCGAAGGCTAGCGGTGAAGATATTCAGCCGTTGCTGGATGAAGTGAGCGATTTAGGCGAGCGCCTGGATAAAGCCAAGAAAGAACTGGCTGAGGTGCAGGAAGAGTGGGATGACGCTATCAGTGGTATTCCCAATCTTCCTCATGAAAGCGTGCCTGAAGGCAAAAGCGAAGACGATAATGTTGAGCTTCACCGCTGGGGTACGCCGCGTGAGTTTGATTTTGAGGTGCTGGATCACGTCGATCTTGGTAAGAAATCGGGTTATCTCGACTTTGAACTGGCGGCTAAGCTGACCGGCGCTCGCTTTGCGGTAATGCGTGGGCCGATTGCGCGTCTGCATCGGGCACTGGCGCAATTTATGCTGGATACGCAAACTCAGCAGCATGGTTACGAAGAGTGCTATGTGCCGTATATGGTGAATCGCGATTCGCTGATGGGTACCGGCCAACTGCCAAAATTTGGCGAAGATCTGTTTAAACTTAACGACGAACGGGAATACCATCTAATTCCGACGTCGGAAGTGCCACTAACTAACTTTGTGCGTGATGAGATTGTCGATCAGGCGGCGTTGCCAATGAAGTTGACTGCCCACACGCCTTGTTTCCGCAGCGAAGCCGGTTCTCATGGGCGCGATACCCGCGGCATGATCCGTCAGCATCAGTTCGATAAAGTCGAAATGGTGCAGATTGTTGAGCCAGATAAGAGCTATGAAGCACTGGAAGAGATGCGTGGCCATGCTGAAGCAATTCTGCAGGCGCTGGAGTTGCCTTACCGCGTAGTGACGCTGTGTACCGGCGATATGGGCTTTGGGGCGGCGAAGACCTACGATTTGGAAGTTTGGTTGCCTAGCCAAGAAACGTATCGGGAAATTTCTTCAGTCTCTAATTGCGAAGATTTCCAGGCGCGGCGCATGCAAGCCCGCTTCCGCCACCCAGACGCGAAAAAGCCACAGTTGCTGCATACGCTGAATGGTTCAGGCCTAGCGGTGGGGCGTTGCCTGCTGGCGGTGCTTGAAAACCACCAGCAGGCAGATGGCTCTATTACTGTTCCTGCGCCTCTGCAACCCTACCTGGGCGGCCTTGAGCGTCTTGCCCTCTAATTGCCCACTCGACGTTGACCTCGGCATCGATACGAATGGTGCCGGGGCGATAGTCGCTAGCGGAACCACTGCCCATGGCATCGCTCTCAGCGCGCATGGCCATCATGCGGGGCTGGAAGATGGGCGTTTGGGCTTCTTCAATGCGCTGTACTTGGCCAAGCCTTACGCCTAGCGTACTGGCCATTAAGTCCGCTTTATGGCGGGCTTTTTCTAGCGCTTTAGTAAGTGCTTCATCGGTAGCGGCGTCGCGGTCTTGAAGATCAAACTGAACGCCGTCCAGCGTGTTCACGCCAGCACTTATCATTGCGTCAAACACCTCGCCCAATTGATCTATATCGGTAAGCTCAATATTGAAGGGGCGCTCTAAGCGGGTGCGCATTAACGTTTCTTGTTCACCATCATCGTTGCGCGGCCCTGCGACGTGCTCAGGATAGACATTGAGTGACCCTGCATTGATGGCGCGTTGCTCAATGCCGATCTCTTCCATGGCTTTAATTAGCTCACTGGCACGATTTTCAAGCCGCGCGCGTGCGTCGCTCAGCTCGCCACTGTCGGTATCTTCCAGCGTGGAAACCGCTGGGGTGTTTTCCCACAGCCGTGCAGACAGAGTGGCTTTGTCGGGCTCTACTTCCACCCATGATTGGGCTTGAACATGTAAGCTGGGCGGGGTGGGGGGCGCAGCGTGAGCCGTAGACGTTGCCAGAAGGGCGAGAAGTGCGCTGCCAAGCACGCCGTAGCGCAAGCGTTTTAGATGTGGTGTTGCTGGATTCATAGGTCACTTCCTTACTGATCGAGACAATGATTAATGTTAACTAATTTATACTGTGACGCTGCTTGGAAGGGCAAAGCGCAATAAAGTTCACTGGCTAAGAGTCGATGCAAAGCAATTGCTTAATGTTGTCATGGTTTGTGCAATATTGCGCGAGCGGCCATGATATGTGGATAACACGCTAAGGAAAGGGCAATGTCGAAATTATCGGATGAGGATTATCGTAGTATCCCTTTAAATGCGACCCTGGCGCTTGCCGCACTCGTTGTTATTGTGGCGGGTATGAAGGCTGGGGCGGATCTTCTGGTTCCTCTGTTACTGTCAGTCTTTATTGCTGTTGTATGTACGTCGCCTGTGCAGTGGCTGCACCGCTGTGGCCTCAGCAGGGGAGCCTCTGCTTTTTTAACATTGATGGTGCTGCTGGGTTTTATTTCCTTAATTGGCTTGCTGGTGGTCAACAGCTTTAGCACCTTTGTTCAGGTGCTACCGGATATCGAGTCGCGTTTGTATGAGCATTATTGGGATTTGTTGAACGCGCTCTCTAACCGTGGGCTAGCCATTAATCCTGATCAGCTCAGCAATATGCTTGCTATGGAAGACGATGGGTCGTGGGTGACAACGTTGCTAGGCGAACTTGGCAATCTCTTTATGCAAGGCAGTATTATCGGGCTGTTAGTTATTTTCATGCTGTTTGAAACGCTTAACTTCCGAGATAAAGTGTCCCGCGCTCTTGAGAACCCAGCGCCAAGCCTAAAGCGGTTTAGCGAGTTTAGTTTAACGCTGAAGCGCTACCTGGCAGTGAAGACCGTTATTAGCTTGGCCACCGGGGCGCTGGTATGGCTCTCTTGCTTAATAGTGGGAGTGGAGTTCCCGTTGCTGTGGGGGGTGTTGGCTTTTGCCCTTAACTTTATTCCTAATATCGGCTCGGCCTTGGCGGCGATTCCTCCCGTACTGCTATTGCTGGTATCCCAAGATGGCGGAGTATTGCAGGCGCTGTTACTCGCATCTGCCTATTTGGTGATTAATTTCGTTTTGGGTAACTTGGTTGAGCCGCGAGTGATGGGGCAAGCATTGGGGCTATCAACATTTGTGGCGTTTCTTTCGTTGGTTGTGTGGGGGTGGATCTTTGGTGCTGCGGGGATGTTGTTGTCGGTCGTATTGACGATGACATTAAAAATCGCCTTGGATAGCCATCCTCAGACTCGCTGGATTGCTCATTTACTGGGGCCGGGAGGGCAGCGTCGAACGCGTCTTGGCGATGCACGCCGTCCACCTTGGAAGCGTCGAGAGTAGAAGGAGGCGTTTGAGATGGGAAGTGCAGGAAGTTACCGCTGGCAGTGCCAGCGGTAACGTTAGCGCGAGTTAGGCATTTTGATCGATAAATTGGGTCAGCTGGGACTTAGACTGTGCACCTACCAGCGATGCCACTTTCGTACCGGACTTAAATAGCATCACTGTCGGAACGCCGCGCACGCCTTGTTCTGCAGCAATTTCAGGCGCATCGTCAACGTTCACGCTAACCACTTTCAGATTATCACCACGTTCGGCAGCAACTTCATCAACCACAGGTGCCATTACTTTACAGGGACCGCACCAGGGGGCCCAAAACTTCAGTAGGACTGGCTGTTCGGCGTTGAGGACTTCTTGCTCAAAATTGGCGTTGGTGACATCAACATTGTTAGCCATCTGTTTCTCCCGTTTGCGTTGCTCTTGCTGTTTCGTTGCCTCAAATGGAGCAACGGTCATTACGCGTTTTACTAGCGCACTTTCACCGCGCCAAGTTGGCAGATGTTAGCGGGCGCAGAAGGTGCTGGCAAATTTCCTATGACGTTTCGACAGCCATTATGAAAAATTAAGGGGTGTTCGTGACGGCTATTTTTTATACTATAAGTGAATTATAAGATGATTTTTTATTCAAAATTGTATGTATGAGGCGTGTCGCCCCCACGTATTGCACCTTTGAGTGCTTCGTGGGTGGTGCAAGTTAGCAGCGGCGCGAGGATGCGCTTCAACGTGCTTCCTGCATAGATAATAAGGTGAGGATATGAAGCTACAGCAACTTCGCTATATCTGGGAAGTCAATCGACACAACCTGAATGTGTCAGCCACCGCGCAGAGTTTGTTTACCTCGCAGCCGGGTATTTCCAAGCAGATACGCTTGCTTGAAGATGAGCTAGGTGTGGAGATTTTTGCACGTAGCGGAAAGCACCTTACCCGCGTAACGCCTGCAGGGCTGTCTATCATTGAGTTGGCAGGTCAGGTGTTGAAGCTGACCGAAAACATCAAACAAGTCGCCCAAGAGCACAGTGACGAGCGCCGGGGGAGTTTGTCGATTGCTACTACTCATACTCAGGCGCGCTATGCACTACCTCCTATCATCAGCGAGTTTACCCTCAAGTATCCTGATGTTGCCCTACATATGCAGCAGGGCACACCCAAGCAAATCGCTCAGATGGTTAGCGAAGGTCAGGCCGATTTTGCAATTGCCACTGAATCGCTAGAGCTATTCACCGACTTGGTGTTGTTACCTTGCTACCGCTGGAATCGCTGCGCTTTAGTACCTAAAGACCACCCCCTGGCATCGATAGACAAGCCGCTGACGCTTCAAGCGTTGGCCGAACATCCTCTCGTTACTTATGTGTTTGGGTTTACCGGCCGCTCGCAGTTAGATGATGCGTTTAAAGCACAGGGACTTACGCCCAATGTGGTGTTAACGGCCGCTGATGCTGATGTGATTAAAACCTATGTGCGACTGGGCATGGGGGTTGGTATTGTCGCCCAAATGGCGGTTGATCCGGTGCTAGATGAGGATTTGGTCGCATTGGACGCCAGCCATCTCTTCGCGAGTTCTACGACTAAGATTGGAATTCGCCGTGGCACCTTTATGCGCGGCTATATGTACGATTTCCTCGTACGCTTTGCACCTCATCTCACCCGAGACTTGGTAGACGAAGCCTTGTTGGCTGGCCCACGTTTTGAGCATGAGCTGTTTGAGGGAGTAGAGCTTCCTGAGCATTAGGAGCATCGGGTAGTGGGTGAATAGCGCTTGACGTGGGTGTCTGGGCGCTATTCACCGTTCTCTGCCTAATCAGTGCTGTAAGTGCAGGCCACACTCACGTTTGTCTTCTACCTTGGTGGGGTCGAAGTAGTCAAAGTTGTTGGGCAGGTCGTGTGCCTCAAGATAGTAGTACATATCTTTTGCAGTCCACTGCAGCAGCGGGGCAATTTTTAATAAGCCATCGCTGTTACGGCTGGCAGGCTGCATTTTAGCCCGCTCTGGGGTGTCCTCTGCCCGCAGGGCGGTGAACCAGACATCCGGCTGCATTTCCCGCAGGGCACGCTCAAACGGCTCAATCTTTACTTCTTGAGTGAAGGCTGCGTGACGTGGGTCGTCAATGCTGGGCATTGCCCCCTCTAGCGCTTCACGGTGAGCACGGGTTCGCTGCGGAATAAAGCTGACCATGTTTAGGTTCAGCCGCTGGATTAAGGCATCGGCGAATTGGTAAGTGGCCTCAGTGTTATAGCCACTATCCATCCATACGATGGGGATGTCTGGACGTGCCTGAGTGACCATATGCAGAATCACCGCCTCAAACGGCCGGAAATTGGTCGTGCAAATAGGACGCTCGCCTTGGCTAAGCGCCCACTTGATAAGCTCTTGGGGATTATTGGCAAAATCACGGTTAATGCTGTCAAGCGCTGAAGACATGCTGCCTCCTGTCATAAGGTCGAGTATGACACTAGGCTATCAAAGAGGAGGGGCTTAGCCCCAATACCGTTTGGTTTGGCTTTTATATTCCTTTTTGATGTAAGAATTTTGTTATTTATTCCAAGGCGCCGATTAGATGGCGGATTTTATCCAGCGTTTCTGTGTACTCCTCGTCTGCTCTAGAGTCGGCGACTAATCCTCCGCCGCCCCAAACATTTAGCTTGCCTGCATCTGCCACCATGGTGCGTATCGCAATTGATGTGTCCATGCTGCCCCGTTTATCAATGTACCCCAGGCTTCCGCAATAGACACTGCGTTGGCAAGGCTCCAACTCGTCGATAATTTGCATGGCGCGTATTTTAGGCGCGCCAGTAATAGAGCCGCCAGGAAACGCTGCTGTCAGCAGAGATAGCGGTGAGCGATGTTTGGCGAGCTGACCTTGAACCACGCTTACCAGGTGATGCACGTTGGGGTAGCTCTCTAACTGACATAGCTGCGGTACACGAATAGACCCAGGAGCGCATACGCGTCCCAAGTCATTGCGCAGCAAGTCAACAATCATGACATTTTCCGCGCGGTCTTTCGTGCTGCTTAATAGCTGTTCCGCTAGAGTGATATCCTCCTCCGGCGACTTACCTCGTGGTCGCGTGCCTTTGATTGGGCGCGTTTCCACTCGCCCGTCTTTACACTGGATAAAGCGTTCGGGGGAAAGCGAGAGTACCGCCTGGTTTTTCCATGCCATAAAGCCTGAGAAGGGCGTTGGCGTTGCCTTGCGAAGGCGTAGATAAGCCTGCCATTCATCGCCTTCATAGCTCGCTGTAAACCGCTGAGCAAGGTTAATTTGATAGCAGTCGCCGGCGCGAATGTAGTGCTGAACAGTGTTAAAACGTTCAGTGTAATCCGCTTGGCTTAGCTCGCCATGAAAGGGGCTGGTTAAGTGAAAGTCTTTAGCAACACTGGCAGGTGGCTGAGCTAGCCATTTCATGACCTGCTGTTGGCGAGTTGCTGTTGCAATGAGCCATGTTGCCTGCTTTTCGTGATCAAAGGTAATGCACCAGTCGTAAAGCCCCAAACGTGCCAATGGCAGATTAGTAACATTGGGGTGGCGGCTGGAAATCGCGAGGTTATTACGTCCTAGGTCATAACTCCAATAACCCATCAGGCCGCCTAAAAAAGGCAGCTCGCTGGGGAAATCTGTGCTGGGTAGCTGTTCAAGCATCCATTGCTGCTGGGCGGTCATATCTCCAGCGAGTGCCGAGGGAAGGTCCAGCTGCGTTGAAGTGAAGTTAGTTTGTCCATCAGGCATGACTTCTAGCGTAGCTAACGGATCACTGCTGATAATGTCGTAGCGCCCGTTTGCTGATGGGCGGCCGCTATCAAGTAATACCGCACCATGACGCTTTCGCAGGTGAGCAAAGATCTCCAGGGGAGTAGGAGAGTAGGGCAGGGCTTTAATGGTCAACGCCGATGTCATGGAGCAAACGCCAGGCCGATGGAAGGCATCGCATTCTAGAGGTCGTTAATAGATGACACCAGTGTTAACCACTGACGCCTTTCTCACGGTAGGTTAAACACGGTTAACGGAAAGAGCATGATTGTTGACATTAACCCAAGAATAAATGGCTGGGTTACACGAAAGGTGAATAAAATCGACCATTTTGACTAGTTGACGGCACAAATATGGCGGGCTAAAGTTCTCCTACCTCATAATTGTCGACAATTAGCCATGACCTCACTTGCTACTCTTTCTCGTTCTAAAGCTGATTCGCCCAGTGATCAGACCTCGCCAGAAGTCCGAACGCTGGCTGAGCGGGTCTTTCACCAGCTTCAAGACGCTATCGTACGTGGAGAGCTGGCGCCGGGCAGCAAAATTACCGAGCCGGGGCTTTCTAAAACGTACGGTATCTCTCGCGGTCCGCTGCGCGAAGCCATGCGGCGTTTAGAAGCGCACCGTTTAATTGAGCGTGTTCCTCACGTTGGCGCTCGCGTTGTCAAGCTCTCTATGAAAGAGCTGCTTGAGCTGTTTGATGTGCGCGAAGCGCTTGAGAGCATGGCAGCCCGCTTGGCTGCTGAGCATATGTCTGCCGAGGAGATTAAAGGGCTGCGTGAGGTGTTGGCCCTTCACGAAGGCCAGGCAGATCTCAAGCGTGGCGAAGCTTACTATCAGCGCGAAGGCGATCTCGACTTCCACTATCGCATTGTTCAAGGCAGCCATAACAAAATGCTGATGAACCTGCTTTGCGATGATCTCTACTACTTAGTGCGTCTTTACCGTACCCAGTTCAGCGCCAGCGGTAAGCGGCCCCAGCTCGCCTTTGTCGAGCACCATCGTATTGTAGATGCCATTGAAGCCGGAGATGCCGAGCTAGCGGAGTTGCTGATGCGCCGCCACGTTAGCGCTTCCCGAGCCAACGTCGCCGACCGTTACGCTGCTGTTCTTGAACAACAATCAACGTCATCAGCGGATTAGTTCGTTATGCCTATCCGCCAAGCCTTTTAAAGGAGCAATGCCAATGTCCACTTCATCTACTCTCACGCCAGGTGCTCGCTTTCGTGCTGCGCTAGACGCGAACCGCCCTTTACCGATTCTAGGCACGATTAACGCGTATACCGCGATGATGGCCGAGCGAGTAGGCCACCAAGCGATTTATCTGTCGGGCGGCGGCGTGGCTAACGCGTCTTTTGGCTTGCCGGACTTGGGTATGACCAGCATGAACGACGTGGTGGAAGATGCACATCGTATCTGTGGCGCTACCGATCTTCCGCTGCTGGTAGATATCGATACGGGCTGGGGCGGTGCTTTTAATATTTCGCGTACCGTTAAAGAGATGCAGCGCGCAGGCGTTGCTGCGGTTCATCTGGAAGACCAAGTGGCTCAAAAGCGCTGCGGCCACCGCCCGAATAAAGCCATTGTGTCCCAGCAGGAAATGGTTGACCGCATCAAAGCCGCGGCAGATGCCAAGCTTGATCCCGATTTCTATCTGATTGCGCGTACCGATGCGTTCCAGAAAGAGGGCTTAGACGCCGCTATCGAGCGTGCTAATGCCTGTGTGGAGGCGGGTGCGGATGCAATCTTCGCCGAAGCCGTGCACACCCTGGATGATTATCGTGCGTTCTGTTCGCGCGTGAATGCGCCAATACTGGCCAACATCACTGAGTTTGGCGCAACGCCGCTGTTCTCTCAGCAGGAGCTGGGCGAGGTGGGGTGTCGCATGGTGCTCTATCCGCTATCGGCCTTCCGCGCTATGAATGCTGCCGCATTGAAGGTGTATCAGAGCATTTTAGATAACGGTCATCAAAAAGAGGTGGTCGATACCATGCAGACTCGCGATGAGCTGTACGACTTTTTAAATTATCACGATTTCGAGCAAAAGCTCGACGCGCTATTTGCTGAGCAGAAAGACGCTTAATAGCCGTTAACATTATCAATACTAAAACATATAAAAAGAGCTAACAGGAGACACGACATGGCTGACAAACCGCAAAACAGCGCAGGACTCCGTGGTCAAAGCGCCGGTACTACAGCGCTGTGTACGGTGGGTAAAACGGGTTCCGGATTAACCTACCGTGGTTTTGATATCAAAGAGCTGGCCGAGAAGGCGAAGTTTGAAGAAGTCGCGTATTTATTACTGAAAGGCAAGCTGCCCAATCAAGCCGAGCTTGATAGTTACATTACCAAGCTGAAGGGGCTGCGTGGCTTACCCGATGCTTTGAAAACCGTACTGGAGCAAATTCCCAAAGATGCGCACCCGATGGATGTTATGCGCACCGGTACCTCCATGCTGGGTAACCTGGAGACAGAAGAGAGCTTTGACCAGCAGCAGGATGTTTCTGATCGGCTGTTAGCGGTACTGCCCTCGATTATTTGCTACTGGTACCGCTTTAGCCATGACGGCGTTCGCATTGATACTGAAACTGACGATGCCTCGGTAGGCGGTCACTTCTTGCATATGCTGCGTGGCGAGCCCGCTTCTGAGTTGCATGCGCGGGTTATGAACGTATCGCTGATTCTATACGCCGAGCATGAGTTCAATGCGTCAACGTTCACGGCGCGGGTTTGCGCCTCGACGCTTTCCGATATGCACTCCTGTGTTACCGGCGCGATTGGTTCGTTGCGTGGCCCGCTACATGGCGGTGCTAACGAAGCGGCCATGGCGATGATCGAGAACTGGGCGTCACCGGAAGAAGCTGAGCGTGAAATGCTTGGTATGCTTGAGCGCAAAGAGAAAATCATGGGCTTTGGCCATGCCATTTATCGCGAGTCTGACCCGCGTAATGAAATTATCAAAGAGTGGTCGAAGAAACTTTCTGAAGACGTTGGCGACAGCGTGCTTTACCCCGTTTCTGTGCGCTGTGAAGAAGTTATGTGGCGCGAGAAGAAGCTTTTCTGCAATGCGGACTTCTTCCATGCCAGTGCTTACCACTTCATGGATATTCCGACCAAACTGTTCACGCCAATCTTCGTCATGTCCCGTTTAACGGGATGGGCAGCGCATGTGTTTGAGCAGCGCGCCAATAACCGCATTATTCGCCCCAGCGCCGACTACACTGGTCCTGAGAAGAGCGAGTGGGTGCCCATCGAAGCGCGTGACTAACCCTTAACGGGCCGTGATTAAGTGAGAGGCATTATGAACACGAATTATCGTAAGCCGCTGCCAGGCGTGACAGCAGAGGGTGCTCCGGTAGATTACTTCGACGCGCATCAAGCCGTTGAAGATATCAAGCCCGGCGCCTACGCGACGCTGCCCTACACGTCCAGAGTGTTGGCTGAGCAGTTGGTACGCCGCTGCGATCCAGCGCTGTTAACCGATGCACTGAAACAGCTCATCGAGCGCAAGCAAGATTTGGATTTTCCTTGGTACCCGGCACGCGTTGTATGCCATGACATCCTGGGGCAGACCGCGTTAGTCGACCTTGCTGGCCTAAGGGATGCCATCGCTGAGAAGGGCGGTGATCCGGCTAAAGTGAATCCTGTGGTGCCTACACAGCTGATTGTTGACCACTCATTGGCCGTTGAACACGCTGGGTTTGAGAAAGACGCGTTCGAAAAAAACCGCCAGGTGGAAGATCGCCGTAACGATGACCGCTTCCACTTCATTAACTGGACCAAAGTGGCTTTTGAGAACGTTGATGTTATTCCTCCGGGCAACGGCATTATGCACCAGATCAATCTGGAGAAAATGTCGCCGGTAGTGCAGTGCCGCCCTGATGAACAAGGAGTGCGTGTTGCTTACCCAGATACCTGTGTGGGTACCGATAGCCACACGCCGATGGTCGATGCGCTGGGTGTTATTTCCGTTGGTGTGGGTGGTCTTGAAGCCGAAAGTGTGATGCTGGGCCGTGCTTCGATGATGCGCCTGCCGGATATCGTTGGTGTAGAACTCTCTGGCAAGCTGCAGCCAGGCATTACCAGCACCGATATGGTGTTGGCGATTACCGAGTTTCTACGCAAAGAGCGTGTAGTCGGTGCCTACCTGGAGTTTTACGGAGAAGGTGCCGACGCGTTAACCGTAGGCGACCGGGCGACCATTTCCAACATGACGCCAGAGTACGGCGCCACGGCGGCGATGTTCTACATCGACAACCAAACCGTTGATTACCTCAAGCTTACGGGTCGTGAGGATGAGCAGGTTGCTCTGGTTGAAGCCTATGCCAAGCACACAGGGCTATGGGCCGATAGCCTAAAAACTGCTGAGTATGAGCGGGTACTGCGCTTTGATCTTTCAAGCGTTAATCGCACCTTGGCGGGGCCTTCCAACCCTCATGCTCATTTGCCCACCTCGGAGCTGGCCCAACGCGGCATCGCGATCGACTTGGATAAAGCAAGGGCCGACGAGCAAGCAGGTAGAATGCCAGATGGTGCGGTGATTATCGCCGCGATTACCAGCTGCACGAATACTTCTAACCCGCGCAATATGGTGGCAGCTGGCTTAATTGCTCGTAATGCTAACCGCTTAGGGTTAACCCGCAAACCGTGGGTAAAATCGTCGCTGGCGCCGGGATCGAAAACCGTCAAGATGTATCTGGAAGAAGCCAAGCTGATGGATGAGCTGGAAACACTTGGCTTTGGTGTCGTGGCGTACGCCTGTACGACCTGTAACGGCATGTCCGGGGCGTTAGATCCGGTCATCCAGAAAGAAATTATCGACCGTGATCTATACGCCACAGCGGTACTTTCCGGTAACCGTAACTTTGACGGGCGCATTCACCCCTATGCGAAGCAGGCATTTCTGGCATCGCCGCCCTTAGTGGTTGCCTACGCCATTGCCGGCACGATTCGCTTTGATATTGAGAAAGACGTACTGGGCACCGACCAAAACGGAAACCCCGTCACGCTAAAAGATATCTGGCCCGACGATAGCGAAATCGATGCGATTGTGAAGGCTTCCGTGAAGCCGGAGCAGTTCCGTCAGACCTATATCCCGATGTTCGACCTCGACAAGAGCGCGCGCGTTCAGGTCAGCCCGCTTTATGAGTGGCGGCCTCAGAGCACTTATATTCGTCGGCCTCCCTACTGGGAAGGCAATATGGCTGCCGAACGTGGTTTGAAAGGTATGCGTCCGTTGGCGATTTTGCCGGACAATATCACCACCGACCATTTGTCGCCTTCTAACGCGATTATGCTGGACAGCGCAGCAGGTGAGTATCTGCACAAGATGGGCCTGCCTGAGGAGGACTTTAACTCCTACGCGACCCACCGCGGCGATCATTTAACTGCCCAGCGGGCAACATTAGCGAACCCGAAGCTGTTCAATGAAATGGTCCACGACGAGCAGGGCAAAGTGCTGCAGGGGTCGTTGGCACGTGTTGAGCCAGAAGGCACTGTGACGCGGATGTGGGAAGCCATTGAAACGTATATGGCACGTAAACAGCCGCTGATTATTATTGCCGGTGCGGATTATGGTCAGGGTTCCTCGCGTGACTGGGCGGCGAAAGGTGTTGCGCTAGCGGGTGTTGAAGCCATTGTAGCCGAAGGCTTTGAGCGTATTCACCGGACCAATTTAATTGGTATGGGCGTGATGCCGCTGCAGTTTGAGGAGGGCACCACACGTAAAACCTTGGCGCTGGACGGTACGGAAGTCTTCGACGTAGAAGGCACTCCTCAGCCCCGAGCCAAGCTGACGCTGGTTATTCATCGTCAAAGTGGTACCACTGAACGTGTGCCGGTGATCTGCCGTATTGATACCGCCGAAGAGGTCACGATTTACTCTGCCGGTGGGGTCTTGCAGCGTTTCGCCCAGGACTTTCTTGAGTCCACCACGGCGTAGCCAAATTGGCGTGTAACGCAGCGCCAAGGCGATTAATGAAAGAGCCCGTCGCTAAGCGCCGGGCTCTTTTTTCGGCATGCGATTAGTGAACATGGTCATTGATAATCGTCATTGAGAATGTTCAGGCATCGTCATTGAAAATGGTTAGGGAGCGTTATTTATGTCTCATGTTGGACAAATTAGTATTCCTGCGACGTATATGCGCGGTGGCACCAGTAAGGGGGTATTTTTCACCTTGGACAACTTGCCCGAGGCGGCAAGAGTGCCGGGCGAGGCGCGAGATAAACTGCTGATGAGGGTGATTGGTAGCCCAGACCCCTATGAAAAGCAGATCGATGGGATGGGAGGGGCAACCTCAAGCACCAGTAAAACGGTGATTCTTTCCAAGAGTGAGTCGTCAGATCACGATGTGGACTACCTGTTTGGCCAGGTTTCAATTGATAAGCCGTTTGTGGATTGGAGCGGCAACTGCGGCAACTTATCGGCAGCAGTAGGTCCTTATGCGATTGCTAATGGGTTAGTTGACCCCGCCAAAATACCGCAAAACGGTGTCGCTGAAGTACGTATTTGGCAGGTCAATATCAGTAAAACCATTGTCTCTAAAGTGCCTATTGTTAATGGACAGGTGCAGGAGACCGGCGATTTTGAGCTAGACGGTGTGACCTTTCCTGCCGCTGAGATTCCTGTGGCCTTTATGGATCCTGCGGATGGTGAGGGGGCAATTTTCCCAACCGGGAACTTGGTCGATGACTTGGAAGTGCCCGGGGTTGGCGTTTTAAAAGCGACGCTGATTAATGCGGGTATTCCCACCGTGTTTGTTAACGCCCAGGACATAGGCTATACCGGTTGCGAACTACAGGAAGCAATTAACAGCGATGCCAAAGCACTCGCCATGTTCGAGACCATTCGTGCCCATGCTGCGGTGCGTATGGGATTGATTAAGCATGTTGATGAAGCGGCCAGCCGGCAGCACACGCCGAAGGTGGCTTTCGTTGCCCCGCCGGCTAGCTATACGGCGTCCAGTGGTAAAGCGGTGAGTGCGGAAAACATCGATCTTGTGGTAAGGGCGCTTTCCATGGGTAAACTGCACCACGCAATGATGGGCACCGCAGCGGTTGCCATCTGCGCGGCAGCAGCCATTCAAGGCACGTTAGTAAATTTAGCCGCAGGTGGTGAGGAGCGTGAAGCGGTGACCTTTGGGCATCCTTCTGGCTCGTTGCGTGTAGGTGCAAAAGCAAGTCTGACTGATGGGCGCTGGCAGATTGATCAAGCTGTCATGAGCCGCAGCGCGCGGGTGTTAATGGAAGGCTCTGTACGCATACCCGGAGATAGCTTTTAAAGAGTATTCGCGCGTGAATACTAGGTGACGCCTTGCCGCCGTTTTGGGAATGCCCTAAACGGCGGCTTCAGCCTAGAGAGATGTAAGTTTTATACTTATCTTTGCTTTAGCAGTTTACTCTTCAATCGCTACTTGGTCGCGCATACGATCAACAGTGGCGGGGCCAATGCCGCTAACGCGGGTTAGATCATCTACATTAGCAAATGCGCCATTATTTTCGCGCTCTTCTATAATCGCGGCCGCACGGCTGGGTCCGATACCAGGTAACTCAGCAAGCAGCTCAGCATCCGCTGTATTCACATTAATAGGCGCGATGTCTTGTGCCAATGCAAGGCCCGAAACCCCTAAGCTTAGGCTCAATAGCAGTGCAGCCAATAGTCCTTTTAGCGTTATTTTCATTGTTAATATCCTCATAGATTTCCCTAAAGCCGCCTTTCCCATCGGTTGTTGTACTTGGAGTGATAGGCTGTGGCGGTTTGCGCATGCAAAAAGGTTGACTGTTCCTTCAATACCTTTTGCCTTAATTAAACTAATACATTTATAGGAGGTGAGCTGTAAGACATTAACGATGGTGTTTGTAAGATTTTTGCTCTCTGATAATGGTTAATCACTTACACAGCGGGATCGGGATGGCTGTTATAATGCTGTCAAATGGAAAATGGAGTTAAGCACAGTGTCTACTGATACCCCGTTGATTATCGCGTTGGATTATTCCTCTCTTGATGCGGCTTTATGCATGGCAGATCAGCTTGACCCTAAGCGCTGCCGGGTAAAGGTGGGTAAAGAGTTGTTTACGCGCAGTGGCCCTGCGGTACTGGAAGCCTTGCATGGGCGTGGTTTTGAAATTTTTCTAGACTTAAAATTTCATGACATTCCCAATACGGTGGCAGGCGCGGTGCAGGCGGCAGCTGAGCAAGGCGTATGGATGGTTAACGTGCATGCTTCTGGCGGGCGCAAGATGATGGAAGCGGCCGCTAAGCGTTTAGATGATCATGGGCTAAGTACACATCTTATTGCCGTTACGGTGCTAACCAGCATGCAAGCTGAGGATCTGCATGAGGTAGGCATAGCTGCTACGCCGGAAGAGCATGTATTGCGTTTAGCCGCATTAACTCAGCAGAGCGGATTAGGCGGTGTTGTCTGTTCAGCCCAAGAGGCGGCGCAAATCAAGGCGCTGTGTGGCGACGACTTTTTGAAGGTAACTCCTGGAATACGCCCAAGCTTTGCAGCGGCTAATGACCAACAGCGTATTATGACACCCAGTGATGCGATGCGTGTTGGCAGTACGCACTTAGTGATTGGGCGACCGGTAACACAGGCGGCAGAGCCAATGATGGCGCTAGCAGCCATAGAAGCTGAACTGGCTGGCTGACGGTACTACCGCTTACTCGCCATCAACCCCGGTAATGGGCTTAATGGTGCCCCAGCGGCGGCAGCTAGGGCACTGCCATGCCAGGCTGTCGCTGGCAAAGCCGCAGCGGCGGCAGCGATGGCGGGCTTTGCCCTCTAAAAGGGCATTGGTGTGGTGCTTAAGTAACAGCAAACGCGTGTCTGGCGGAGTTTTTCCACTCAGACGTTGGCTTTCATGATAAAGGTCGATTAGGTAATCAAGCCCACCCAGGCTGGGTGCCTCCCTTAGCCACTCGCCCGTTTGCTCAATAGCACTATCTACGCCATCTCTTTGATGAACGAGCTCTCCGAGGGCGATAATAATGCTGGTGTACGGTGCTTGTCCCAGCAGTCGATAAAGATGCGTTTCAAACCCTTGAATGTCGTTATTACGCTCATAGGCATGCTGAAGGGTGGGCAGCATGGTGGGAATGTGCGCAATATCCTGCTGGGGAATATGGTTTAGGCGCTCAATGGCGCGTGTGTAATGCCCATTATCCATCTCCAGCTCAGCAAGTAGTAACGTCGCGCGGACGCATCGCTCATCCAATTGAAGCGCTTTTTTTAAGTGCTTACGGGCGATCGCGCGACTTGCTTGATGTATCTCCTGCTGGGCGAGTTCACATAGCCAGTGAGCAGCAGGTCGTTGCATGCCGGGCTGTTGCTTGAACAGTGATTGAGCCTCGTCGAGTGCTTCTTGCCAGTCTTTTTCGCGCTCAAGCAAATCAATCAGTAGCCGCTTGGCTTCCTGGCGATAGGTGTCATTGTCTGATTTATCCAGCAGCGCTCTCAGCATTCGCTGAGCTCGGTCGTGAACGCCTAACGCCATAAAGTCACGTGCTAGCTCAAGCTGCACATGTTCGTTAGTGCTGGTGGAAAGGGCAGGGCGAGCAAGCAGGTTTTGATGAATGCTAACGGCTTTGTCTGCTTCACCGCGTGCGCGAAACAGCTTGCCTAGCGCTATGTGGGTTTCCACAGTATCGCTATTAACATCCAGTGCATTGACAAACGTATTGATAGCTTCGTCGGGCTGCTCATTGAGCAGGTAATTCAGCCCGACAAAGTACTCTCTCGATAAACCAGATGGGCGAGAGTCGTGAGTGCGCTGGCGGCGGCGGGAAGCGTGACGAACACCCAGGCCAAAGCCGATGGCAATGGCTGCCAGTAGAACGCCTAGCAGCACGACATCATACATTTAAGCCAGTTCCTTAAGCTCCTGAGTGCGTAAGCGGTCTAGCTCTTTGCGCTGTTGCTTATTGTGTCGTTCACTTCGTGCTAGCTGCGCTTTAAGGCGCACGTAAACACCTAGCATGGCAAGCATGCCTAAGATAACGCCGAAAGTTAACGTAGCTAGCAGCCAGACAGAGAGTGACACAGGCGGCAGTTCTGCCCAAATTAGGTTTAAGGCAATGGTTTGTTGGTTGTTGACGGCAAATAAAATGCCCACCAGTAGAACAACCAGCAATATGACGGCCAGAATCAGCCCTTTGATCCAACGCATGAGAGTTTCCTAGTCAGTGACGTTCATAATGGCTCTATTGTGTATGAGTCGTGGCGCGGCGTCATCCCACATAAAGTCGGATAACAAGATC
This sequence comes from Halomonas sp. 3A7M, assembly GCF_014897875.1. Taxonomy (NCBI): domain Bacteria; kingdom Pseudomonadati; phylum Pseudomonadota; class Gammaproteobacteria; order Oceanospirillales; family Halomonadaceae; genus Halomonas; species Halomonas sp. 3A7M. The sequence goes on along the minus strand of NZ_JABUZD010000006.1, from coordinate 10,402 downwards.
AAAAGAGCCTTGCTATTGGCAATGCCGAGGTTGTGTAGCCTCGGTTAGCTCATTAATAGCCAAGTGCGCGGCTTGCATCTACCTGTTCGCGCAACTCTTTGCCCGGTTTGAAGTGCGGCACATACTTGCCGTCCAAGTCGACCGGGTCTCCTGTTTTAGGGTTGCGCCCGACACGAGGCTCTCGGTAGTGAAGCGAAAAGCTGCCGAACCCCCGGATCTCAACCCGTCCCCCGCTAGCAAGAGCATCGGTCATATCGTCTAAAATAATACGCACCGCCGTTTCTACTTCTTTGGCGGATAGCTCCGGTTGACGCATCGCAATTTGTTCGATTAGTTCAGATTTGGTCATCGGTTGGCTCCCTGCGAACTTTAATGGCCGTGACGCGCTTGCGACCTCGATAACAACAGAGTCAGCATACTGCGCATAACAGGATAAAACAATTCAGATAAAACAAGGTACTAGAATGAATATCAGCATAGGCGAAGTGAGGCGCTGGCGCGACCCTGTGGCTTAGGTATACTGGCGACTCATTTTGTAACTGGAGAGGCTGACGTTGAACGACGATACTTCCCCTGCAGCCATATTGCGTAAACGGCTTTATTGGCACTCTCGCCGTGGCATGTGGGAGCTTGACCTGCTGCTGATACCGTTTCTTGAACACCGCTTTGATGAACTGAGTGAAGATGAGCAGTTGGCCTATCAGCGCTTAATTGAGGAAGAGGATCAAGATCTCTTTGGATGGTTGATGCGTCGTGAATGGCCCGAGGAGCCATCATTAAAGCGCATCGTGCAGATGATCGTAGAACATGCAGAAAATACCGATAACTCTGCTTATCGCACGCTCTAAAATCCAGTGCGCTTTTCACGCATTCTTGGCATTCGGGTTGTGTGCGGTGACAGCATGGCTTATTAGTCCATGGGTAGCGTTGCTTGCGGCAGTAATCGCGATACTGTTGCTGAGCCGTGAGTATCGCTATCAACCCATGGGAGAGTTAAGAGTTTCAAAAAGCGGCCATCACTTAAGTGCGCAGTGGTTATCGGAAGAGGGTGAGCTTGAAAACGAACAGCCTGTTAACGCTGATTACGTGGGCCCTTGGTTAATCGGGCTCCGTGTCGGGCCGCAGCGGCTTTGGTTGTGGCCAGATAGTTTGCCTGCACACAGTCAACGTTCGCTGCGGCGCTTATGCCATCGTCCCGGGCGCTAGCTGATCAAGTGACATCTCCGAAGCCGCTGTATTCTCCTGGTGCTTAGGCCAGTCGATAGAGTAATGCAGTCCCCGTGATTCATGTCTCTGAAGTGCCGCCAATACCGTCAACTTTGCAAGCCACAGTGCTTGCTGTAAACGCACGCTTTCAGGGTGGCTGCGCTTGCCTGCGGTGTCTTCAAAAGCGTTGTTAGAGCCACTCTTAGAGCTGTCAGCAACACCGTCAAGGCTGTCGTTTAGAATGTCGTTAAGCTGCGTCTCAAGTTCGTTCAGCTTATGGTGAGCGATAGTTAGCCCCTGATTGCTGCGAACAATCGAAACGTGCTGACTCATTGTTGCCCGCAGTTCGCTACGTATAGCCGCCAGGGCTTCCAAGGAAGTGGATGACCACTGCTGGCCTAGCAGCGGCATTGTATCGGGGGTATCGCTAAGAGTCTCTTTAGGTGCAACTGGCCGTGTTTGCGCGCGTTTTTCCTGCGTGAGTAAGTGCTTTGCGCAGCTTCTGGCGTATACCAGGCACTCCAATAGTGAGTTGCTAGCCATGCGATTTGCGCCATGTAGGCCTGTGTAGGCAAGCTCACCAACCGCATAGAGATTGGTGACGTGAGTTGCGCCACGCTGGTCTGTGGCAACACCGCCACAGCTGTAATGAGCGGCAGGCACTACTGGGATGGGTTGGCGGGTTATATCAATTCCCCGAGAGGCGCAGTGTGCCAAAATAGTAGGGAAGTGGTGGCGAATAGCGGCTGCTCCAAGGTGGCTGATATCTAGCCATACATGCCCTTGGCTGCTTTGTTGGATTTGCGAATCGATTGCTCGAGCAACGACGTCTCTGGGCGCCAGCTCAGCGCGAGAATCAATATCGGGCATAAACCGATGACCGGCCTCATTTAGCAGGTGCCCGCCTTCTCCTCGTACGGCTTCGCTAATTAAAAAAGCAGGTCCTTCTGGGTCAAATAGACAGGTAGGATGAAACTGCTGAAACTCAAGATTCATCAGTTTTGCGCCCAGTTCAGCGGCCATCACCATGCCTTCCCCACTGCTGGGCGATGGGGTGGTGGTGTGTCGATAAAGGCCACTTGCACCGCCTGTTGCTAGTACGATGTGCTTGGCAAGCAGTGTTTGTTGATGCTGCTGTTGATCTACGCCTTCCGCGCCAATACAGCGGCCTGTGGCATCGCTGATTAAGTGCAGGATGGTTAAGTCACTGCGCTGAGTAATATTGGGGTGAGAAGTGACTTTTTCGTACAGCGTATCGACTACCGCGCGTCCAGTTGCATCGTCAGCATGAATAATGCGGCGTGCGTTGTGGCCGCCTTCCCGTGTTAAATGATAAGGGTGGCGGGCGCTCGGGTCTGGATCCGGTGTAAAGGGGACACCGTTGTCGATTAGCCACTGAATGGCATCTGGGCCGTGTGTCACGGTAAATCGAACAGCCTCTTCATCACATAGGCCATCACCAGCAATGAGCGTATCTCGCACATGGGCATCCAGATCGTCGTCTGGCGAGAGCACGGCGGCTATTCCACCCTGCGCCCAGCGGCTGGCTCCTTGGTCATCCAGAGCGGGCCTAACCAGGGTTACCGAAAGGTGGTCAGCAACTTCAAGGGCTAAAGTTAGGCCGGCGACGCCGCCGCCGATGACAAGTACGTCGGATGTTGGCGAGCTCATGGGGCCGGATCCTCTTTTACATTCAAACGCAGTAGGTGCTAAATGCTTCGCGTGCTGTAGACAGCAGAGGAAGGCATCATAGCGTGACTGTTGTCACTTGGCGATGAGGGTCTGTGAAAAATTGCTTTCAGCGCATATAGATAGCGGCTAAACGCTCTAGTGCGATATTTAAGAGGGGGCAAGCTATTTGACGATCGGATACAACAGGATGGATAAAAAAGAGGGGTAATCAAAAAATTGAAGAGCCTTGTAAGAAGCACAAAAAAGCTTCTCTAGTGCTCTTAAAACAAGATGGGAAACGTTTGCTGCTGAAAGAAGGGGAGGTGCTAATTAAATATGGTGCCCGGAGCCGGACTTGAACCGGCACGGAGTTGCCTCCGAGAGATTTTAAGTCTCTTGCGTCTACCAATTTCGCCATCCGGGCAGTGCATCGCAGGAATATTGCTATTCATCGCCACACTTAAATGGAGGCTGGAGTCGGAATCGAACCGGCGTACACGGAGTTGCAGTCCGCTGCATAACCACTCTGCCATCCAGCCTAACAAGTCGTTGGAGCGAGAAAGTAGATGCGATCGGACTGGCGTTCCAGCTCACGACCCTCTCTTGCTTTACTACGCTATCCAAGTTGGAGCGGGAAAGGAGATTCGAACTCCCGACCCTCGCCTTGGCAAGGCGATGCTCTACCACTGAGCTATTCCCGCTCGACTCGAGGGCGAATTATACACATCGCTACGCGCTTGTCAATTAATGAATTTGTCTGAAGGTTCAGTCGTCTAGAGAGTCGATCACATGGAACGACTCAAGTGGGGCCAGGCCGCTTTAAGGTACTGCGCCATGGACCACAGCGTAAGAATGGCTGCAGCGTAAAGAACAACCACACCCATTAGCGCAAACTCATGTCCTGGAGGGAAGGCCAGAAGTATGAGCAAGGCAACCATCTGCAGTGTTGTTTTAAGCTTACCGATCCAGGACACCGCAACCATACCTCGCTTGCCCATTTCGGCCATCCACTCACGAAGTGCCGAAATGACGATTTCGCGGCCGATAATGACCAATGCGGGCAGTGTTAATACCAGTGTGTCAAAACGCTCAATGAGTAGCGCCAGTGCAACCGCGACCATCAATTTATCAGCCACAGGATCGAGAAACGCGCCAAACGGCGTTGATTGATTCCAGCGGCGGGCTAAGTAGCCATCTAGCCAGTCGGTGATGGATGCTAGTGCAAATAAGCCTGCAGCGACTGGCATACTCCAACTGAAAGGTAGGTAAAAAAGCACTACTAACAGTGGAATAAAAACGATTCTTGCCAGAGTAAGTATGTTGGGTATATTCATCGCGGGGCGCGATCCTTGCCGGAGAGTCATGGAAGACGGAGTGTAGTGGGGGATATTCTATCCCCCTTGGTGCTTAGCATCCATGTTAACAGTAGGTTTATCCATTTAGGGATTGGTAAATTGTCTCAGCGAGCGAGGCATTAATGCCAGGTACGCGCGCCAGCTCATCGCGGCTAGCTTTCTGAACGCCCTGCAAGCCGCCGAAGAAGCGTAATAGTTCGCGCCGTCTTTTAGGGCCTATGCCGGGAATGTCTTGAAGTGTAGAGGTGCGGCGTGCTTTGTCACGTTGAGCGCGGTGGCCGGCAATGGCAAAACGGTGAGATTCATCGCGTATATGCTGAATTAAATGTAATGCTGGCGACGCGGGGTCAAGGGGTAAGGGATTGTCAGTGGTTTCTAGAAAGAGCGTTTCTAGGCCTGCTTTACGAGTGGTGCCTTTAGCAACGCCGAGCAAAATGATATCGGTAACCGCTAGCTCGGTTAACACACCGCGAGCCATGTTCAACTGACCTTTGCCGCCATCGACGATCAAAATGTCAGGCGCCACTGCCTCGCCGCTTTTTACCCGTTTAAGGCGGCGTGTTAGTGCTTGTTGCATGGCTGCATAATCATCGCCTGCGGCGACGCCTTCGATGCGGAAGTGGCGGTAATCGCTCTTGCGTGGGCCCTGATGGTCAAATACGACACAGGAAGCAACGGTCGCTTCCCCATGGCTGTGGCTAATGTCAAAACACTCAAGGCGCTGGGGTATTTTGTCCAATGCGAGCGCTTTCTGGAGGGCTTCAAATCGCTGAGTAAGCTGGGTTTTGTTAGCTAGCTGCGAAGCAAGCTGTTGCTCGGCATTGGTCATAGCCAGATGCTGCCACTGGGCGCGATGCCCCCGAACTTGGCTGGTGACGCGAACGCGTTTGCCCGCTTGCTGTGAAAGTGCGTCGGCAATCAGTGGGCTATCTTCCAGTGGGTGGCTGGTAATTACTTCACTGGGTACGTTGTGGGGTTGACCAAAGTAGTACTGGCTAACGACTTCCGTCAGCAGCATGTCCGGTGGCAGGTCGAGGTCGTTTTTAGGCGTGTGATGGCGAGCGCCCAGTAAGCGGCCATCGCGAACGCTAAGTATTGATATGCCTAACGCCCCTGGGCGTTGGGCTAGCGCAAAGACATCGGCATCACCACTTTCGTTATCGACAAACTGGCGTTGCTGTAACTGGCGTAGCTGCTGTATTTGGTCACGCAGCCTTGCTGCTTCTTCAAAATTCAAAGCGCGGCTGGCCGTTTCCATCTCCTCGCTAAGAAGCTGGGTGACGTGTTCGCTTTTACCTTCAAGGCACATCACTGCATGCTCAACGTCGCGTCGATAATCTGCTTCCGAAATGAAGTCAACGCAAGGCGCGCTACAGCGCTGAATTTGATATTGCAGGCATGGTCGAGAGCGGTGGGCAAACACGCTATCTTCACAATTACGTATGCGAAAAATTTTCTGCATCAGCGCTAGGCTTTCTTTCACCGCTCCGCTACTTGGATAAGGACCTAAATAGCGGCCATCTCCTCGACGCTGTCGCGCGCGTTTATATTCAAGCGCAGGGTAAGCGTGCCGATCGGTCACAAATACGAAAGGGTAGGACTTGTCGTCTCTTAGCAGAATGTTATAGGGCGGACGCAGTTCTTTTATCAGCGTCTGCTCTAGCAGCAGGGCCTCTGTTTCGCTACGGGTGACGGTAATTTGGATATCTGCAATTCGTGCCACCATCGCCTGGGTTTTGGCATTAAGCTGGCCACGGAAATAGCTAGCAAGTCGAGCTTTCAGGCGCTTGGCTTTGCCGACATAGAGAGTGTTGCTGTGCTCGTCCAGCATCCTATAAACACCGGGCGAGGCACTGACAGAGCTTAAAAATTGCTTGGCATCAAAAGTCATGGCTGGATATCGGCGCTTCTAGGCAACGGAAGCTGCGATGGTAGGTCTATCCCAGCATGGCGTCAAAGCCCTCAACTAAACCGTGGCGTAGTGCTAGGTGGGTAAGCTCTACATCGGTAGCGACCTCTAGTTTGTCAAATAGCCGATAGCGATAGGTGTTCACTGTTTTGGGGCTAAGGTGCAAGCGGTCTGAAATATCCTGGACGCGCTGGCAGTTGACAATCATCAGGGCGATTTGTAGCTCACGATGCGATAGGTGTCTAAACGGATTGTCTTCGTCAGTAAAATGGGAAAGCGCCAACCGCTGGGCGATTTCTTGGCTGACATAGCGCTTTCCGTGAAAGACTTGGCGGATAGCGTCGGTCATCTCTGACGTGTCAGCCCCTTTGCTGAGGAAGCCAATCGCACCCGCTTCCAGCATGAGCCGTAACGCACTATCTTCAATGTGAGCGGTTAATATGAGTACTTTGACGTCTTCCATTGTTCTATGGATGCGGCGAGTAGCTTCGAGTCCGCCGATGCCCGGCATGCGAATATCCATAACGACAATGTCAGGTTTTAAACGACGGCATTGAGCCACTGCGCTTTCGCCATCGTCGACCTCACCTACGACTTTAATATCGCACTCTTCGTTTAGCAGATGAGCAATGCTGGTTCTCACTAGGTGATGATCATCGGCGATTAAAACTTTGATCAAGGTGCAGGCTCCTGCATGAAATCATCGTAGTGGTGGGCCTAAGCCGCGTTGCATGATATAGAGTGCCACAGCTCTAAACAAAGGAGAATTTAGTTGATAGTTGTTCATGATTAGCTTGACGCTAAGCAAATTACTGGCGTAGTATCTCGCCGCTGCTCAATGAGTGGTTTGAAGAAAGCGGCATGTAAAACTATGTGGGGCCTTAGCTCAGCTGGGAGAGCGCAACACTGGCAGTGTTGAGGTCAGCGGTTCGATCCCGCTAGGCTCCACCATTTTATAGACCCACAGAATCCAAAAAAACGCCTCGTTACCAGTAACGAGGCGTTTTTTTATGCTTATCATTTTCAATTGATAGTTCGTGCGAGGGTATATGCGAGAGTACGTGTGAGAGTGCGTGCTGTTGGGCGTTCACGTGACTGAAAGCCTGTGCTAAAAAAGCACGTACCCTTAGGCGTTACTCGTCGTTGGCAATTTTGCCAAGCAGTAAAAATTCAATTAGCGCTTTTTGTGCATGCAGGCGATTCCCCGCTTCTTGCCACACGACAGCGCGTGGATCGTCCAATAAGGTAGTGCTGATCTCTTCGCCGCGGTGGGCAGGCAGGCAGTGTAGGAAAAGCACATCAGGTTGTGCGCTATCAAGCATTGCTTCAGTGACCTGGAAGCCTGCAAAGTCTGCTTCGCGCTTAGCTTGTTCTTCTTCCTGCCCCATGGATGCCCACACATCTGTCGTGATCAAGTCGGCGTCTTTGGCAGCCTCGTGGGGGTTGTGATGCAACGTTACGCAGTCCCCGGCGGCTTCCATAATGTCAGCGCGGGGTTCATAGCCTTTAGGGCAACAAACGCGCAGTTTGAAACCAAACTGACGGGCGGCATTAATCCAGGAGTGGCACATGTTATTGCCATCACCTACCCAAACAGCCGTGCGTCCTTCTACACTGCCACGCAGCTCGGTCCAGGTCATCACGTCTGCAAGCAATTGGCAAGGATGGTAATCGTCACTTAACGCGTTAATCACAGGCACGCTGCTGGCGTTGGCATAGGCTTCTAAGCCTGCGTGTGAAAAGGTCCGAATCATTACCGCATCGACCATTTCGGACAGTACGCGGGCGGTGTCTTCAATCGGCTCTCCACGCCCTAGCTGGGTGTCGCGGGGAGAGAGAAAGAGGGCGTGACCGCCGAACTGCGCCATGCCGGTTTCAAACGACACACGAGTGCGAGTCGAAGATTTTTCAAAAATCATCGCCAGCGTGCGGTTAGGCAGCGGCGTATAGATGGGGCCGTTAGCCTTGAGCTCGGTTTTGATCTTAATCGCACGCTGAATCAGGTACGCCAGCTCATCTGGGGTTAAATCCAGCAAGGTTAAGAAATGGCGTGTCGCCATGATGATATCTCTCCGCGCAAAAACACTATCCTAGCGATGCGGCGGGGGATGCGCAACGCGCTCGGCATGCGTAGAATGACGACCCACATGGTAAGGCCGAGTAGTTTGCTCAAGTATTAGGTTGCACAGCAACAAAAGGTAATCTTCGGCTTTAAGGGTTAAAGCGAGTTAACGAATTGCGTAAACTGGCGAGATAACATCACTTGTTTTAGGAGCACATCATGAGTACGACTGCCGAAAATATTCAGCGCCAAATTAGTGAAAACCCCATTCTTATCTACATGAAAGGTACCCCCCAGCTGCCGCAGTGTGGTTTTTCTGCACAAACAGTGCAGGCGCTGATGGGCTGCGGTGAGCGTTTTGCCTTTGTTAACGTGCTGGATAATCCAGATATTCGCGCTGAGCTGCCAAAAATTGCTAACTGGCCGACCTTCCCGCAGCTTTGGGTGGAAGGCGAATTGGTTGGCGGCTGCGATATCGTGATCGAGATGCATCAAAGTGGTGAGCTCGAAAAGCTGATCAAAGAAGCTGCCCAGCGTGCTGGCGCTGCTGAAAGTGACAACAACGCTTAACGTTTATTGCCCAATGCCGCTTGGTCTGGTGGACTGCTAGTCTATTGGGCTGAGCGGTTGGCGGGCTGCAGCGCAGCCGCTAGAATGGTGTCCTTTTCGCATCGACAGTTAGCCCGCCAAAGGAAGTAATGCTCAATGAGCTATCAGGTTCTGGCCCGCAAATGGCGGCCGCGTACATTCCACGAGCTCGTGGGCCAGGCCCATGTTCAGCGCGCCTTGGTCAATGCGCTCGACCAAGGCCGTCTTCACCATGCCTACCTATTTACGGGTACTCGCGGGGTGGGCAAGACCACCCTTGCGCGTATCCTGGCTAAATGCCTTAACTGCACCGCAAATGGCCGTGGTAATGAAGGCATTACCTCAACGCCTTGCGGTAAGTGCGACAGCTGTCGCGCGATTGATGAAGGTCGATTCGTTGACTTGATCGAGGTCGATGCTGCTTCACGGACAAAGGTTGAAGATACCCGAGAGCTGCTTGATAACGTGCAGTATGCGCCAACGCAAGGGCGCTATAAGGTGTACCTGATTGACGAGGTACACATGCTGTCGACCAGCAGTTTCAATGCGTTGCTTAAAACGCTGGAAGAGCCGCCACCCCACGTGAAGTTTCTGCTGGCCACCACAGATCCGCAAAAACTGCCCGCCACCGTCCTATCCCGCTGTTTACAGTTCACGCTTAAGCATATGCCCCCTGAACGGGTGGTAGAGCACCTAACCTATGTGCTGGGGGAGGAAGGGGTCGAGTATGATGAGAGCGCTCTGTGGCTGTTAGGTAAGGCCGCAGAAGGTTCTATGCGCGATGCAATGAGCCTGACCGATCAAGCCATTGCCTTTGGCCAGGGGGCGATTCGCCATGCGGATGTCGCTGCCATGCTGGGTACCTTGGATCATCGCCATGTGTTGGCGCTGGTAGAAGCACTGGCTGATGTTGATGTTCAGCGTCTGCTAGCCGAGGTTGCTCAGTTATCGGAGCAGGGGCCTGATTTTGCAGCAGTATTGGATGAGTTAAGTGCGGTTCTGCATCGCTTGGCTGTGGCGCAGATGGTGCCTGATGCCGTTGATAATAGCCACGGTGATCGAGCGCTTATTCAACAGCTGGCGAGCCGCTTTACTGCCGAGGATATTCAACTCTATTACCAGATCGGCATTCAAGGGCGCGGCGACATGGTGCATGCACCTGATCTGCGCAGTGCGCTGGAAATGACGCTGTTGCGAATGCTGGCGTTTCGCCCCCAGGGCGTACCAAAGCCTGCTGCCACGCCGCTTCCGCTGCGTCGCGAACCTTCCAGTGACGCTGTTTCCCAAGCCGCGGTGTCGCATGAGCCTGTCTCTCATGAACCTGCTGCTCAGGTAGCTGCATCTGAGGATAGCGACGCATCTGAACCAGTCTCTGCCCATGAGCCAGCGGCAAAAAAGCTTGAGCCTGCGCTGCCGAGCAATCAGGCAACAATGCCTGACTCAGCCGCGGTGCAGGCGAGTGCTGCCCCGGGTGCAACTGACGAGTTAAGCGCGCCTGACGCTGTTTCATCAGAGCAAGCACCACCCTGGTCGCTTGACGAGGTGGAGAGTGCCGCCATGCTTTCTTCAGAGCCAGAGCCAGAGCCAGAGCCAGAGCCAGAGCCAGAGCCA
>NZ_JABUZD010000173.1:0-2977 GCF_014897875.1 Halomonas sp. 3A7M | reverse complement strand
CATCCTCGCACTAAAAGTACGAGGTTTTCCGCGCTAACTGATAACGGCTTCCACGACGATGACTTTTCCATTTGCCTCGGTAAAAACGTTCATCGCGCAGCTGCCGCCAGTAAGGTGAAACGGAATGGGGTGACACCATGGCGGCCACCAGTTCGCGATCATGTCTGTCGTACTCCACCTGCGCAAAGGGCATACCGCCCTTGCCACTGGGGTGCTTATTTTTCATATACGATGGCACGCCACTGTTAAGAGACTCCGGGTAGGCAGACAAATACATACCCAGCGAGACCACATAGCGAATCACGGCATTCAGGATGCGTTGCTCATCGGCGTTCATAGACATACCGGATAGCCCAACGGTCTTCATGGCTTCCCGGTTGATAAAATCCGTCAGCTGTTCCGGCGTAAAAGCTGCCCGTAAAAGGGAAGGATTAAGGGTCGACTGAGGCTCCAGCGGATTATGAATACTGATAGTTAACCACTGCTCCGGCTGAGAGGCAGGCACTTCCATCTGGAAAGAAGAACCATACTGGCGGAGAAAATCATCATACCGCTGTTGAAGAGAGGACGCCTGCATCCAGCTCACCATCACGCCTTCAATGGTATAGCCTTCAAACAGCTGGGCAGTCGGCAGAGAAATCGTACTGAACTCATATGGCCAGGCAAACGAATCACCTTGCACCTTGCTCAAAGACACCTGCTGTAACCAGGCCGAAAGCGAGGGTTCCGGCACGATGATTCGCCCCTGACGCTCATGCCAGTATTCGAGCACAAGTGCCTCACCGTTGATACTGGTCATGGTTCTGGGGTCTTCTACCAGATCAAGAAACACTTCCTTTTCATGCTTCTTGGGCAACCCTACCTGCTTCAGGATGGAGCGGGTGAAACGACGTGTGAAACTGGGATAATGACGATAGGTACTGGCGGCGGACATCCGCATCTCCTTGCAATCTACAGCTGCCCCATACTTTGCCGCAAAAGCCTGCACGTTGCACAGTCCCGCTACATCAGAAACTGGAAAGGCTGGTTTCGGCCAGGAGCGGTCTTTTAGGAGCCGTTGATATAGCGCTTTAACGCCCGCAGTACGTGCAACTTTGTAATGAAGGCGCAGCCGCAATGGAAAAGCCGTAGCTGTGCCTGCGATTGTTAGGCAATCTCTTCACTTGGCCATGCTCAAAAGGTAGTTACGACCTTGAGCGGTAATATTCCATGCAATTGATCGGCGTGATGTGACAATTTGGGATGCTAAACCCTTTTCTTCCAAGCCAGCCATGAGCTGTCGCACGGCAGATACGGAAAGCTCTAAATTCTGAGCAAGACCGGTCGCCGTTCTGAAAGTGAAAGGACTGTCTTCGATCGCTTGCAATGCCTCTCGCTCTTGAGCAGAAACCTGAATCGTGGCGATTTTCCCAAATTGAGCGTCAGAGACATCGTCAGCATCGACTTCAGTTTCTCTAACTGCCATTGCCTCGACCTTTTTAGCCACATCGCGAAGCTTTGCGGAAAAGCCTACGCCGCTGAACTCAGAAAAATTTTCCAACCTCAGAAACGCCATGCAAACAGCAGAGAAGCCCGCCACAACGGCCATCTCTGCAGCTTTCCCTAATAAAGCCAGCACAACAAGAAGTAAGAATGATAATGGCACGAGCACTGAGAAAAGATCATCGTTTGAGGCGGTAAAGCTACAAATTCTGCCTAATACCTTCGTTTGACGCTCTGACTGTCTTTCTTTTTGAATCGACATACGACTCCCCTAAGTCAACAATTCGCCTAATGCCTCATATGACCGGCAGCAATAAACAGAGCGTCGAAGGAGCGGCGCTTATTGCTGCCCGAGTGCATGTGATCGTTATAACTTACTTTCCGGCAAGCTTTGCTGCTTCTTCTATCCACTTAGAAAGATCTTCTGAATTTGTATACTTATATGCCTTAAAGCCATTTTTTTCGACCTGACTCGGTATCGCTCCTGGAGAACCAGTATTGCCATCTTTATCTTTCAAGTGATGAATTTGTACAGCTACGAGGCCATTCCCCCTAGCTAAAGATTGCTCTATTTCATAATCAATATATTTACGGTCTTTAGTACCATAAGTAACAAAGACGACAGTCACTGAGGTGCGTACGAGCGCCTCGTCGATCATTTTTTTAATTTCTTTGTCACCTTTTTTCTTTGCCTCCTCCCACAAAGAGGCGTCTTGGAATCCCGCTGCTGCAGTTCCGGTTACATTAGGGATGCTACGTATTTGATTGACCTTCCAAACATACTTGTAAGTGCCTGATCACAAATTTCCGTGTAACATCGATTTTAAAATCACTGATACGGATAAACCTATGGCAAGGCGTCGCTTTGTTGATCCTCTCACAAAGTCTGAGCAGCAGGCACTAACCAAGGCCTATCACCAAAGCGAGAAGCGGGCTTTACGTCGACGTGCGAATGCCATCCTGCTGAGTGGTCAGGGCCATACCATCAACCAGATCAGTGACATTCTGCAGGTTCGCCGCGATGCCGTCTCTCGATGGCTCAAACAATGGGAAACGTTGGGGCTTGACGGGCTCGCCGATAAGCCCCGCAGTGGTCGGACACCTATTCTGGACGAGCACGACAACCAGCGATTGAAAGAAATGGTTGTTGAGCAGCCTCATCAGATTCGATCCTTACAGGCTCGGTTTCAGGAAGAGACTGGCAAGACAGTTAGCACGGTGACCCTTCGCCGGGCGTTGAAAAAAAAATGATCTCAGCTTCAAGCGCATTCGTCATTCACTGAAGGCACGGCGTAACGAAAGGGATTTCCGCAATACTCAGGGCCTCCTTAAGGCGCTTCAGCAGCAGGAAGACGAAGGCGAGCACGAGCTTTACTATTTTGATGAGTCAGGCTTTTCACAATCGTCGTCAGTGCCATACGCGTGGAGCCCTGTCGGTCAACCCTGCGAAGTGACCGCCTACTCTCGTAGCCGAAGACTAAACGTATTAGGGTTC
>NZ_JABUZD010000025.1:0-869 GCF_014897875.1 Halomonas sp. 3A7M | reverse complement strand
GTGACGTGAAGTAGGTCAACTACGTCGTAGGATGAACGCTTACAGCAGGAATAATCTGTAGGTAGGTTTTCATCCAATTGAGCAGCGCAATACCAGTGCCGTCGGGCAGGTGCCAATCAAGTATGACTAAATCGAATGTATTGCGGCTAGCGGTATGAATAAATGCCTTACTGGTTTCGAATGAGTAGATGTTCGCCTCTATACCTCGCTCGGCAAAGCCATCCATAAGCGCTTTTTCAATGCGCTCTGATACCACCTTCTCATCTTCTACTACTGCAATGCGCATAGGCTGTATCCAAGTCAGGTCTCGTCAGTGAAAGTGAGCAGCATAGGTTGCAAATCTGTTCCTAGATCTAAAAAGCATCAAGGCAGCATAGTTAGATACTTGCTCTCCTGAAATATGAGCTTTGCAAGTAGAAAAGCTCGTTAAGTGCCTGCCCAGTAGTGTTTAGTATCCCTGAACTCTTCCTCTGTTGATGCTGCCGCAGCGGTATGACCAGCGCCGAACGTGATCGAAATACGTGGCAGGTCAGCTGCTGCCCAGAATACGCATGTCGGCTGAAATGTAAATTGATGAGTTCAGTTGCTATGTGAATTTAAATTAACAGCAGGTTTCCTTAAGTCTGGTCTGTTTTCTGTAAAGGGATTAGTAAGTGCTTACTCTTCATCTGGTTAAGGTACTAGGCGATTCTTAGTTGGCATGCATTTTTTCTACCTTAGAGCCCATTAAAAGAGACTAAAAAAACTCACTGACTAGGCTGTTAATATTGATTAATAATGTGGAGAAGAGTAGTTCCCTGTGCTAGCTTCAATGTTAAGAAGTGTTTGAACCGCCCCGGCTTTACCGGAGACTCCATATCTTGAGAGGA
>NZ_JABUZD010000024.1:0-31675 GCF_014897875.1 Halomonas sp. 3A7M | reverse complement strand
AGCGACGATATTGGCTGGATGAAATCTTTCATGCGTTTGCCCTGTCAGTGTCGCTTGCCTTTGAACCCGCTGGCCGTGTTAGCGAAGTGTTGGCTGATAGGGGGAGTGCAGTTGAGCAGGGCGATGTGCTGGCGATACTGGATACCCGTCGTCTTGAAAGCCGTTTGGCAGAAGTGGCCGCACGCAGTGAGGAAGCCCGCGCCGGCCTTGCTTTTGCCCAGCGCCAAGAAGAGCGTGAAGCGCAGCTTAATCAAAGTAACTTCGCCAGCCGTACGACGTTGGACCAAGCGCGCACGGATCGGTTAACGCTTCAAGCCCGCCTTGCGGCACTGGCGGCGGAACGAGACAGTCTTACTGCTGATCTTGAGGACAGCACATTAAAAGCGCCCTTCGCCGGACGCGTCATTGAGCGTCATGTCAGCGTTGGTAGTTTAGTGACTAGCGGTACCGCCGCGTTTGAGCTGATCGATGTTGAGCAACTTGAAGCGCATCTAGGATTGCCTGCTCGGTTAGCGTCGACGTTTACACCAGGCGAGACGGTAACACTCAACGTTAATCACCACGCTATCGGCGGTAAGGTGCGTGCTCGGCTACCCCATATTGACAGCGACAGCCGCATGCAGACGCTGGTTGTCTCGCTTGACGCCTCAAACAGCGCGGTGCCTGGTGATCTCGTTGAACTTGGCTACGCAGTGGTAGAGCCTGCCAGTGGCTATTGGGTGCCGCTAGATGCCTTACGTGCTGCCGAGCGAGGATTGTGGAACGTACTGGTGGCAGAACCGCTGGAAGAGGGGCATTTTCGTGTGGCACGGGCGAGCGTGGAATTACTGCACACTGAAGGCGATCAAGCCTTTGTGCGCGGAACCCTTGAGCCAGGAATAAGGTTAATTACTAGCGGCATTCACCGCATCACCCCTGGGCAGCAGGTCACCCTCAGCGAGGATATGGCTTATGCAGCGCATTGAGTGGTTATTTAACCGCCGTTTAGTGGCATTAACCTTGGGGTTGCTGGTTGTGGCTGGGCTATCGGCTATTCAAACGCTTCCTCGGGCAGAAGACCCTCATCTGATTGCGCGTATGGCTACCGTGCTTGCGCCGTTTCCTGGTGCTACGCCGGAGCAGGTTGAAGCGCTGGTAGCGCGGCCCATTGAAAACGAGTTGCGCACTATTTCAGAAATCCAAGTGCTTGAATCTACGTCGCGCCAGGGCATCGCTGTTATCAGTCTTGAATTAGAAGACGCGGTTGTTGATGTCGCCCCCGTGTGGAGCCGAGTACGAGATAAGTTAGGCGATATCGCGCCAACCTTGCCAACCGGTGTGCAAACACCAGAGCTGCTGGATGACCGCGGTTACGCCTTTAGCATGGTGGCCGCCCTGCGCTGGACACTAGATTCTTCGCCCAATCCGCAGTTGATGGAGCGTTATGCTGAACGCCTAGAAGATCAGTTTAGGCGTGTTGCAGGCACGGAATACACCCATCTGTTTGGTGTCGCAGGAGAGCAGGTCGAGGTCATGGTCGACCCCTTAGAGCTAAATGCGTTGGGGCTTTCTGTAGGCCAGTTGGCCGCCGCCATTGAAGCAAGTGATGGCCGCCGCACGGCAGGCGAAGTGGTTACTCAAGGCCATCGGCTAACGGTCGGGCTGAGCGGTGAATTTGATACGTTGGACAGGTTGCGCGATGTCGACGTGGCTATCCGGCAGGGCCAAACGGTGAGGCTAGGTGAGATTGCCGAGCTGCGCCG
Organism: Halomonas sp. 3A7M; assembly: GCF_014897875.1. Classification (NCBI taxonomy): domain Bacteria; kingdom Pseudomonadati; phylum Pseudomonadota; class Gammaproteobacteria; order Oceanospirillales; family Halomonadaceae; genus Halomonas; species Halomonas sp. 3A7M. The sequence goes on along the minus strand of NZ_JABUZD010000024.1, from coordinate 29,933 downwards.
CGGCGTGCAGGACCCGCCCGCCGCCATGGCGCTGCTTAACGGCGAACGAGCTGTGTTTGTGGGTGCCCGTATGGCTCCCGGCCAGCGTATTGATGTTTGGGTTGAACGGGCTCAGCAACAGCTAATGGCGTTTGCTGACGAGCTGCCCGTGGGCCTTGATGTTGAAGTGGTGTTTGAACAAGCCAGTTACACCAATCAGCGCTTAAGCGATGTCGCTAGCAGCCTGCTGATAGGGTTAGTGCTGGTAGTGGCTATTCTGTTTTTAAGCATGGGCTGGCGCTCGGCGATCACGGTGGGACTAGCGATTCCCGCCACGGCGCTGCTCACGTTGGCGTTTTTCAAGCCACTGGGTATTGATATCCACCAAATGAGCATTACCGGCATTATTGTGGCGCTGGGGTTAATGGTGGATAACGCCATTGTCATGACCAACGCCCTTCGTGAGCGTTTCTTGCAAGGGGACTCAGTGATTGCCGCGACCCGAGATGCCTTGCGCCATTTAGCCGTGCCGTTACTGGCTAGCACCCTGACGACCATTCTGGCGTTTATGCCAATTGTGCTAATGCCGGGGCCCGCCGGAGAGTTCGTAGGACCGCTAGCCCTGGCCGTTATTGTAGCGCTGGTGAGTTCTTACTTGGTATCGCTGCTGTTAGTGCCAGCGCTCTCTCCGATGCTGCTGGCCAGCGTGGCGAAGAAACCGTCAGGCTCACAAGATAACGTGATTAAGCGTGGTTTTCGGGGGGCCGTACGTAGCTCGCTGCGTCATCCGGTGGCTGCCATGATCATTACCTTATGCGTGCCTGTGAGTGGTATCGCATTAATGCCAACGTTAGACGTCGCGTTTTTTCCACCGGCAGACCGTGACCAATTCCACATTGAAGTACGCTTGCCACCGGCTAGCAGCATCGCCAATACCGCTGCGTTGGCCGATGAAGCCGTAACCCTTATCCGAGAGCTGCCGGGCATCAAGCGGGTGTCGGCATTTATCGGCGAAAGTGCCCCCATGATGTACTACAACGTATTGACCAATGAGGATAACAACCCAGCGTTTTTACACTTAATTGTCGATGCCGAGTCGTTAGCGGTGACTAACCAGCGGGTGCCAATGCTGCAGCAAGTACTTGATCAGCACTTTCCGCAGGCGCAAAGCGTGGTGCGTAAGTATGAGCAGGGGCCTCCGTTTAAAGCACCGATTGAGCTACGGGTCTATGGCGATGACTTGGACATACTGTCATCGCTGGGACTTGAACTAGCGAATCTAATGCATCAGTTGCCTCAGGTAACCCATGTGCGCGCAGGCATGCAGCGCGACCTGCCCAGGCTAACGCTGGATATCGACCAAACGGCGCTTCACGATGCAGGCCTCACGCCACAACGCCTAGCGGAACAGGTTGGTGCTGCACTGTCAGGCCAGTCTGCAGGCATGCTGCTGGAAGATACTCAGCAGCTTCCCGTCCGAGTGCGTTATGTTGGTGAATGGCGCACCGATGCTGAACAGCTTGCTGCGCTGCGCTTAGTCAGTGATGGCGTCGCAGAGGGGTTGCCGCTAGCGGCAGTGGCGGAGGTATCGCTAACGCCAGCCTGGAGTGTGATTACTCGCCGTAATGCGGAACGGGTGCAGTTAGTGCAAGGCTACCTGGTAGCCGATGCGTTGCCGGCAGTTTCCATGGCACAGCTAGAGGACGCGTTGCAGAACGCGCTAAATGCAGGAGAAATTCACCTCCCTTCTGGCTATCGCATTGAAACCGGTGGAGAGGCCGCCGAACGTAGCGAAGCCGTGGGTAACCTGCTGGCCTCGGTGATACTGTTGGTGATTGCCATGGTGGCAACGGTCGTGCTGGCGTTTAATTCCTTTCGCCGCGCTGCCATTGTGTTTATTGCCGGTGCCCAGGCGATGGGCATGGGCATTGTAGCGCTGCTGCTCAGTGGTCATGCATTCGGTTTTGTCATTATTGTCGGCATTATGGGGCTGGTGGGTGTGGCGATTAATGCCACTATTATCATCATTGCTGCGTTTGACGACGATGAAGCGGCACGCCAAGGCGATATCGATGCCATGTTAGCGGTCATTAGCGGCCCCACCAGTCGTCATATTATCTCAACGACGATCACCACTTTCGCAGGATTAATTCCATTAATGATGGCGGCAGGTGGATTGTGGCCACCTTTCGCGCAAACCGTCGGATTTGGGCTGCTTTTGGCAACGCTGGTGTCGTTTTTCTTTACCCCAGCGCTTTATCGGCTTTGGGTAGCAAGAGCAAGCTCGTCTATCGGTAGCAAGCATGCGGTAGCGGGAAACGCAATCTGAGCATACTTGATAAGGTAGTGTGAGTTCTAGGCGACGATGCCCTTTACCTGGAGTGGCATCGTGCCTAGTCAACTACAGCTGTCGGCGCCAGCGATTCTCAATGGTGTCCAACTCTGCCGGGCCGTAATGGGCCTGCTGATGTGACCCGTAGTAGGCCCATAATTGATCGCCGTAGTCGAAGTGCCACCACTCGCTGGGCAGGTTTGTGAAGCCTTGCTGTTGCATGGTGTGGTATAGCAGGCGGCGGTGATCTCGGGCGTTGACTTGCTGCGGCGTTAGCGTTTCCAGGTGCTCGAAATAGTCGCTATGAGAGGCGGGGATCGCTTCATCAAACAGTGTCCCCATATCCAGCGGCAGGCCATCGGCATCACATAGCGTGACATCGACGGCACCACCGGTGAGATGTGGGCTCGGTTCTAGTGGATTGCGGCTGGGAACCGAAACAAACTCCCTTGTGCGCTCCAGTAGCTCCGCCTCGCTGAGGTCGGGCTGATGATGCTGGATGGCTTCGTGCAGGGTATCAAATAGGTACTGCTGTACCCGCCATGGACGCCAGCCGTCCAGCACAATTAGACCGATCCCTTCGGGCAAGCTGCGCGCTGCGGCGAGTAGCGCCCGATAAACGCTTTCCCGAACGAAACACTCTGGTACCGCGCCGGGAATGCCCAGCCGAGCATAGGCGGGGAATACGCTAATCGGTGCCGGGGCGAGGCTCATTGGCACCAAGCGCTCACCATTATCTTCAATAGATGTTCGGCGTAGCTGTTCCCAGTTTGGAGCTAGGTGGCTGGGTAGAGGCGGTAAGGCCTTCACTAGTGTGTTCAAAGGCATCATGTTATCCAAGCAAAGGATTATTCAAGAAGAGCACTATCCAAACTGTGTAGGCAGCCAAAGCGTGAGTGGCGGAAACAGGATGAGTAGAAGAAGCACCGCAATCGCTGTTAGCACAAAGGGCCAAATGGTTCTGAATAGCGACACTATCTCCAGCCGACTGACCGCGGCGGCGACAAACACGCAGGCGCCTAGCGGCGGGGTGATTAACGCGATAGTAATGTTAAGCGTGATGATGACACCCAGATGAATGGGGTCGATACCCGCCATCATTGCCACTGGCGCAAAGATAGGCGTCAGTAGCATCAGCGCTGACACTTCCTCCATAAACATGCCCGTTATAAAGGTAATGGCACTCAGTAACAGTAGAATCACTACTGCGTTGTCTATGTAAGGAGATAACAGCGAGACAAATTGGGCGGGCACTTGTGCATAGGAGAGTAACCAGCTAATTGTCGCTGAGGCGGCCATAATCAGAAAAATCGCCGAGGTTAAGCGTGCCGTATCGACAATAGCTTTCCAGCACTCTTTAAAACGCAATCCTCCCAGCACGACCCCGCACAACGCGACATACAGCGCTGTCAACGCGCCCGACTCGGTCGGCGTTACGAAGCCCAGCACGATGCCAGCAACAATAATAAAAGGGGCGATAAGTGCAGGCAGAGCGGCTATAAAGGCAATGCCAAGTTGGCTGAGTGAGGGCAACTGACCACTTTTGGGTAACCGATGGCGCCAGGCATACCAAGCGTTCATGCCCATAAAGGCAACGCCTAGTAGCAGCCCTGGAACGACGCCTGCCAGAAATAGGTTGCCGGCCGAGGTATTGGTCAGTGAGGCGTAGAGAATCATAAAGATGCTGGGGGGAATAATCGGGCCGATTAACGAACTGCCGGCGGTCAACCCTGCGGCAAAGGCTCGCGAGTAGCCCTCCTTCTCCATGGCAGGTACTAATAGCGACCCAAGTGCCGAGGTGTCCGCCACTGCTGAGCCATTAACACCCGCGAAGAATACGCTCGACACCACATTGACGTGCCCCATGCCGCCCCGCAAATGCCCTACCATCAGGCGGGCGAGCCCCATCAAGCGTTCGGTTAAGCCGCTGACGTTCATCAGGTTGCCAGCGAAGATAAATAACGGAATCGCCATCAAGGAGAATACATTGATACCACCAAAGAATTGCTGCGGCAGCATGCGTGGAATCATTGAGGGGTCGACAAATAGAAAGCCGACTATCGCGGTGGTCAACAGGGCGATAAACAGGGGCAGTCCAATCAAAACGTGGCCCAGGAAAACAACCAGCATAGTGACAATCATAGGTCGTCCTCGATGGTCTTGAGTGGTGCAGGGCCATAGAGAAGCACATGCCAAGCCAGCAGCAGAAAACCAATCGGTAGCGAAAGCAGTGGCACCGTACGGCTAATGCCGAGCCCAGAAGTGGTAAACATACTGACCGACAGTGCATAGCGATAGCTAACCCATGCCCCGCCTGCCGCAATTAGTAGGGTGAGTAGCCATTGGTACACGTTTAGCAAGCGAGCAAAGGGGACGGGCAGTCGTTTCTCTAACAGACCAACGCGCATATGCCCTCCTTCAGACCAGACAGCACCAGCCGCGAGCATTACGGTGGCGATGATCAAGAAACGTGATAGCTCATCTGTCCAGATCGGCGCGCCACCAGCGATGTAGCGTGCAAACACCCCAAACAGAATAGCCGCAACATTGAGCGATAACAGTGCGCCCGCCAGAGTTAAGGTAACAGGGCGGCTGATCGCTAAAAGACGGGATCGAAGCGTATTAAACATGGCAGCCTTCCATGAAGCACAGGAACGTTAAGCACTTGAATATTAAGTGCTAGGGTCTTAAGTACTGGAGTATTAAGTACTAGGATATTAAGTACTGGAAATAGGGGGCCGGTAAGGTGCCAGCCCCTGTTGTTAACAGCCGTTAGTCGAGCAGTTCGCTCATGCCTGCATCTTCCAATGCCATATCGATCCAGCGCTGCTCGATATCACGCTCACCGAGCCACTCAAGGTAGGCAGGCTGGCCGATTTCGCGGAAAGCGGCTAGCTCTTCTTCAGAGGGGCGAATGACTTCCATGCCTTGCTCTTCCAGATAGGCGATACGCGCCTCTACCTGCTCCTCATTGTGCTCACGGGCATTGTGATTAGCTTCGGATACGGCCTCCATAAAGGCGCTGCGAAGCTCATCATCCCAACCCGCGATCATGTCGCTGTTGCCTACCAGGAACTGGTCGGAGTACTGGATATTGGCGAGGGTCAGGTAGTCCTGCACTTCGTAAAGGCTGCCTAAGATGATATACATCGGCGGGTTCATTTGCCCGTTAGCCACCCCGGTGCGCAGTGCCATATAGGTCTCTGTCCAGGGGATGGGAGTGCCGGAGGCGCCGAAGGCCTCATAAAGAGCGACTTGGCTAGGGTCCATGGCGCGGAAGCGGAGTCCTTCGAAGTCGTCAGGATGGCTGATCGGTCTTTCGTTATTGGTGAACGCCAAAAAGCCGCCCTCTTCCACAACGGCTAGCATATCGATACCGGCACGCTCCTGCAGAGCGTTGCTGACTTCCTGCCAATACTCACCCTCATCGAAGAAAGTGTGGGCTGCAGAAAAATCGTCGAACAGAAACGGAATAGCGCTAACGAAGATTTCATCCACAAGAGGAGAAACACCCGCAAATGACGCCACATTGAGCATGGGCGTATTCATGGTTTGTTCCATGCGCTCCTCTTCTTCGCCGAGCATGCTATTCGGATAGAGCTTAAGCTGGATCTCACCGTCAGTTTTTTCGTCTACCAACGTTTTAAGATTCTCTGCAAAGACGTGGACAGCGTTCTTTTCCGGGTCTGGGGCACCGTTGTAACTTAGATTAATCGTAGTCGCTGCAAGCACGTTCCCTGCCATCAAAGCAGAGCCTACTAGGCATGCGGAAATAAGCTGTTTAGGCGCAAAGTGTTGGCTCAATTTTGCTGGGTACATAGTCAGTCTCCTGGTTTATTGTCGTGAACTACGGGGCGCTATGGGCGCGTTATTAGATTTATAAGGAGTGCCTACTAGAAGACTATGTATTGAGGTGTTGACTATGCAATACCTAAACTGTGGCTTTTATTGCAACAGTCGTGGTGCATCGGCGGAGAAAAAGCGCATGCCTTTGTGCAAATGATTGATGCAAGTGATTGAGGCGACTGGGAGTTCCTGTCCTTTCAGGCTAACAATTTGTGCCCGCGTACCGTTCATCACCGGGTACTGCATGGGGAGTGTGAAGATCTCACCGCGCTCAATCTCATCCGCTACGGTGAGTTCGGGCATAAACGTAACGCCGATGCCTGAGCGGACAAAATTCTTTAACACCGCAACAGAGTTTGTATGCAGGCGTGCTTCAAGATGAATGCGCTCCTGGTGAGCCACCATATTGACCATTTGCCGCATACCAAAAGGATTGTCCATTAACGCCAGAGGCCACTCCTTTAAGTCATGCAGCGTTACCGGGCGATTAAGATCACTAAGTGGGTGATTGGGGGGGACAATGACATCGAGCGGCTGGCGCGTTTCCACGTGGCAGAAAAGTTGCGGGTCTACCGGCGGTGCATAAAGTAGCGCTATATCCACCTCGCGATCTTGGAGTAACGACATCGCTTCATTGACACCCGCCATGCGGATTTCAACTTTGATACCGTCAAACGCTGACATGAAAGTGCCTAACGGTGCGGCGATCAGGTCAGCAATAAACCCTTCTCCCACGGCAATGCGAACTTCCCCTTTCGCGAGACTTTGCAGTGCCATTAGTTGGGAGAGCACCGCTTCTTCTGAAGCCCGCTGGGCATGAAAATGGTGCACCAGTAGCTGGCCCGCTGCAGTGGCACGCATCCCTCTTCCGTGTCGCTCGCATAGCTGGGTATCCAGCTCTTCTTCTAGTGCTTTTAGTTGGCGGCTAACGGCAGAGGCATCGACATTCAGGTGGGCGGCGGCACGCCTGAGCGAACCGCGCCGAATCACTTCATTGAGGTAGGTTAATGCACGCTGGTTAAGCATAAAACACGCCTATGTTGGGGTGTTCTATATCTTACCGGAAGCCTGCCCGGACTTGTCATGGTTGGCATTAGCTAAGCGGTTGGGGGGCTGGCTCGCGGAGGATATTTTTCTCCTCCACCGCATCCGCCAGCATTTCGGCGGTAATGGCTGACAGTGTCCAGCCTAGATGGCCGTGGCCGGTGTTATAGAAAACAGTCGGTAAACGGCCAGGTCCAACTTTGGGCAGCATATTAGGTAGCATCGGCCGCAGGCCTGCCCAGGGCACTACGCGTTGGGTGCTCACGCCAGGGAAACACTCTTCTACCCAGCGAACCAGCGGTTGAATGCGGTCGTTGCGTATATCGCGATTCGCGCCGTTAAATTCAGCGGTGCCAGCCACGCGGAAGCGGTTGAGCCCCAAGCGGCTGGTTACCAACTTGGTTTCATCGTCTAGCAGGCTGACGGTTGGCGCGGCTTGCTGAGAGGTCTCGTCATCTAGCTGTACGGTGATGGAGTAGCCTTTTACGGGATAGATATTAACGCGATCGCCTAATTTGGCGGCAATGGCGCGGCTGCCGGTCCCCGCACAAACTACCACGCTGTCAAACCGTTGGCTCATGCTGTTGTTATCTACCGTGGCGCTTACCCAAGCCCCATTCTCGTCAGCACCAATATCGTCAATATGGTGGCCATAGTTAAGCTGCACGCCACGCTTGGCGGCTGCTTGAGCAAGGCCGTTGGTATATTTATGGATATCGCCAGTGGCGTCGCTTTCGGTATAGAAACCGCCATAGTAACTACCTGCCAGGGTTGGCTCGATGGCGCGCATTTCATCCGGCGTGACCGATCTGCGTTCAAGGCCGCCTTTCGCTAACAACTGCGACACGCGCGAGGCGTGATCAAAGCCAGCTTTGTCGCGGTAGATATGCAGAATGCCTTGCTGTTTAAGATCAAAATCAATCTGCTCGTCTTTCGCCCACTGGAATAAGTGTTCTCGGGCAGCAATCGCTAACCGAGTGGTTTCCGTGGTGTTGTCGGCATAACGGGGAATGGCGGCGATGAACTCTGCAAACCAACTGAGTTTGTGCCAACTAGGGCGAGGGTTGACCAGGAGCGGCGCGTCGTTTTTTAGCATCCAGCGCAGGCCTTTAAGCACCGTCGGCCAGTGGTTCCACACTTCAGCATTCGAGGCCGACAGCTGCCCGCCGTTGGCAAAAGATGTTTCCATCGCCGCATAGCGGTGTTTTTCAAAAACAGTCACATCAAAGCCGCGCTTTGCCAGAGCATAAGCACTTGTAATACCGGTGATCCCACCGCCAATAATAGCAATGCGTTGCATGTGTCTCTCCAGATTGTATGAGCGTCAAGCGATACCCCTAGCAACATTGGCTAGGCGTACCCCTTCCGTCATGGAACCTGAGAGATTCACGCATCTTGAGGAGGCGCTTGCTCCTTCGGTGGGCTGAGTGACGCAGTCATCAGCCGCTCTTCGGAAAGTGTTAGTAATTACTGTTCTAGTAAATACCGTAACAATAGCGGTCCGGTGGCCTGAGAGTTTCCGGGGTCGTTGCTCCTTCGGCGCTGGTGGCTAGCACCAGTCTCTCCCGCTATTGCGTTGACAACGTTGTAACGCGTCAGTCGAAAAAGTGAAATAGGGTAAACGTCTTAAGGGGGGGACGCAAAGACGCAAAAGAGAGGAGCACGCTGCTTAATGGGCATGCTTTGCAATAGCGTGGTTTTAACTGACAATATCGAAAACCTTTTAGCGATGGAAATAACGCATGCAGGCAAACGGATTTTTTGATGGTGTAGGCGAAGCGATTGGCGATGCTATTCGCGTGATGGTGGAGTTTTTATTGGGCTTCTTCACCAACTTTTTCGGCGCGTTTGATGACTTTATTGATGGTCTAACCCGCTCTCTGGGTATCAATGCGTCGTTCTTTAGCATTCTGGTGTTGGTAATTGGCTTGTGGCTGTTATGGCGCGGCTTTCGAGCGCTGCTACGAGGCTCCTTACTAGGAGCCATCGTGCGTATTGTGCTGGCGCTGTTTATCCTGTCGTGGCTAATGATGTAGAGAGGGCGAGCGCCCTTGAGTCAGTTTCATTAGATAAGTGATCAATTATCATTTGCTTATTTGGTGCATTTTGCCATCATCTGCACTCTTTTTGTGCAGAGGGGGAGCAATGAAAGCTTATCTTGGCAAGATGCGAGGAGAGCCAACGGCGCGCCGCCCCGTCGGCTGGAAAGATGCCTGCTGGTCATGGCTGGGCGCTTTTACTGGTATGGCCGTTATATGCTGGCTAAGCGCCGCTTGGCTCTCGCAGCAGTTATTAATCGTGGGCTCCTTTGGGGCAACGTCGGTGTTGGTTTATGCAGCGCCTGAAAGCCCGTTTGCCCAGCCAAGCCATGTACTGTTTGGCAGTGTTTTGTCGGCGCTGGTGGGGGTGGGGTGCTACCAATTGCTGGGGGCAACGCCTATCTCGATGGCACTAGCGGTGTCGCTTTCCATACTGGTGATGCAACTGACACACACCGTGCATCCGCCGGGGGCTGCCGCTGCGCTGATTGCGGTAGCAGGTGGGGCGAGTGTCCACAAACTGGGCTGGTGGTATCCGCTGATCCCCATTGGCGCTGGGTGCGTGGTCATGCTGGTAGTGGCCATTTTGGTGAATAATTTAGCGCGCCACCGCCGTTATCCACGTTATTGGTAGCGGTGTAGCTGCTCCTCAATGGCGAAAACGTGCGCATCGTCTGTGCCTAATTCGCGTAACGCCTGGGCTAAGTTCAGTAAGTAAGCTTTATTCGAGCCGCTCGGGCCATGGGAATGGGCAATTTGGTGTGCAATATCATCCAACGATGCCTCGCCCAGAAAGGCTGGGTTATCTTCAGTAGCTAAGTAAATTAGCCCTTCCGTTGTTGCCTTTGCCGCCTGCACATTGCCACGCTGCGCTAGAAAAGTGAGCGGCACTTTTTCACGCAGGTAGCCGTTCTTTTCACGTACATCTAGCGGTGCCAGCACGTCGGGTGTAATGCGGTACGCCATGCCGTGACATACTTCCCCTTGGGCACGAATCAGCGTAGCGACGCGCCCCGGTGCGTCCGGCGTGCCACGATGATCGTGAGAGCCTTGCCAAAAACGTCGCGCCCAGCCGGTAATGTAGGCGGGCTGTCGTTCCAAGTAGGCAAAGTCGGCCTTCCAGATCAGCGAGCCATAACCAAAAAGCCAGATATCGGTATGGCCATCGAAGAAGTTTCTTTGCTGGTTCAGGGCGGTAGTATCAAACATCGCTATCAAGCATCATGAGTACGGTACATCGGTTAAAGCGCTCATCTTATCATGCCTTTAGTGATTACTTACTTGACCATTTCCGGAGACCGACATGCGCGCTATTTTTCTCGTCGATAACGGCTCATTACGGCCTCAGGCAACCCACAACCTGCGCCGCGCGGCATCTGCGCTCAGCCAGCAGTTAGGCGAAACCGTGCAGGCGGCTTCCTTGCTGCACTCTAATAAAATCCCTCCTGAAGAGGTTGACGGCATCCCCGCGATGACTCTGGGCCCGGCTGCTGAGCGCAGTGCCGAGAATGGGGCGACAGAGATCATTGTGCTGCCGTTCTTCTTTGGCCCAAGCAAAGCACTGACGGGCTACTTGCCAGAGCGCATGGCAGCACTGCAGGCGCGTTTTCCCCAGGTGAGCGTTCGTGTGGCCCAGCCGCTGGTGGATGAGCGGGGCAATAATGACCTGCGCTTAGCCAAACTGCTGGCCGACAACGTGCGCGATAAGCATCAAGCGGGAACGACGCCGCATGTAGCGCTGGTCGATCATGGCAGCCCGATTCCTGAAGTGACCGCCGTGCGCAACCGCTTGGCGGGACAGCTTAGTGTACTGCTTGGTGATGACGTGGCTTGTGTGGCGGCTGCCTCGATGGAACGCCGTGAAGGTGACGAATATCGCTTTAACGAGCCGCTGTTGGAGCATTTATTGGATACGCCGGAGTTCCAATCAGGCCCGGTCATCTTAGCGATGTTGTTTCTCTCGCCTGGGCGTCATGCGGGGGAAGGTGGCGATATCGCCGAGATTTGTGCCGCCGCTGAACAGCGCCACCCAGGTTTGAGTGTGACAACCACCGCGCTGGTTGGCGAACACCCTGACATCGTCGCGATACTGCACGCACGGCTGCGCCAAGCACTTGATGGTGAACGTTTTCTACTCGAACTTCCGGCTACGCTAGACAATGCTCACTAGGTGGGAGGTGTAACGCTGCCCAAAGGCGCGTAGAATCGCGAGCCTTTGAATGCGCAATTACACTGTTAACCAGGGCTCACATCTTGATCGCAACCGCCAATATCACCATGCAGTTTGGGGCCAAGCCCCTGTTTGAAAATGTCTCCGTCAAATTTAATAACGGCAATCGCTACGGTTTGATTGGCGCCAATGGTTGCGGTAAGTCCACCTTTATGAAAATTTTGGGTGGCGAGCTTGAGCCTTCTTCCGGGCAGGTCATGCTGGATAGCAGCACGCGGCTGGGTAAGCTACGCCAGGATCAGTTTGCCTATGAGAACGAGCGGGTCATCGATACCGTCATCATGGGGAACGCTGAACTGTGGAAAGTAGCCGCCGAGCGCGAACGGATTTATTCTTTGCCAGAAATGAGTGAAGCCGACGGCATGGCGGTGGCCGACTTGGAAGTACGCTTTGCTGAGCTTGACGGCTATACCGCTGAGTCTCGCGCCGGGGAGCTACTGTTGGGGCTAGGTATTCCCATTGAACAGCACACCGGCCCGATGAGCGAAGTTGCTCCCGGCTGGAAACTGCGTGTGCTGCTGGCCCAAGCACTGTTTTCCGACCCGGATGTGCTGCTGCTCGATGAGCCGACTAACCACCTGGATATCAATACTATCCGCTGGCTGGAAGATATTCTCAAAGCGCGCAGCAGTACCATGATTATCATCTCCCACGACCGCCACTTCCTGAACAGTGTGTGTACGCACATGGCGGATCTGGATTACGGGGAAATTACCCTGTTCCCCGGCAACTACGACGACTACATGACTGCCGCCACTGCTGCCCGCGAGCGCCAGCACTCGGATAACGCCAAGAAAAAAGCCCAAATTGCCGAGCTTCAGCAGTTTGTTAGCCGCTTCTCGGCCAACGCCTCCAAAGCCAAACAGGCCACTTCACGGGCGCGCCAGATCGATAAAATCAAGCTGGAAGATATCAAGCCTTCGAGCCGGGTTAGCCCGTTTATCCGCTTTGAGCAGAATAAAAAGATCCACCGCAATGCCGTGAATGTTGATGCCATTACCAAAGGCTACGACGATGAGAAGCCGCTCTTCGAGCGTTTCTCGATGACCGTAGAAGCGGGTGAGCGCATTGCTATTATCGGCCCCAACGGCATTGGTAAAACCACCCTGCTGAAAACCCTGGCGGGTGATTTACACCCCGATGCCGGTGAAGTGAAGTGGACCGATGCGGCGGAAGTTGGCATGTTTGGCCAAGACCACACCGACGACTTTCCTGTTGATGCCACGCTCTTCGAGTGGATGAGCCAGTGGACCAAAGGCGGTGAGCAAGTGGTGCGCGGCGCGTTGGGTCGGATGCTGTTTTCCAGCGACGATATTGGTAAATCGGTGAAGGTCATTTCCGGTGGCGAGCAGGGGCGCATGCTGTTTGGCAAGCTAACGCTCACCAACCCGAACGTGCTGCTAATGGATGAGCCGACCAACCACCTGGATATGGAATCGATTGAGGCGCTGAACTTAGCGCTGGAGAACTACCCAGGCACGCTGATATTTGTCAGCCACGACCGCGAGTTTGTTTCCTCGCTGGCCACGCGCATTATCGATATGCAGCCCGAGGGCCTTGTCGACTTTAGCGGCAGCTACGACGACTACCTGCGTAGTCAAGGCGTTGTTTGATCGCTAACCGATCAACCAATAATGTGTGTGTAAGTCGACTCTGAGGCGGGTTGCTGCTCGGCATCGAGTAAGTTGCCGCTAAAGGTTTCGTTTAGCTCTTTGGCGAGCTCTACATAAACGTACATCTGCTGATTGCGACGTTTATGTAGCGGCGGCTTAACCAGCAAGCTAATCCCACGAATGGGTTCGTGGGTCTCGCCTTGCAGTAGGTCGGGCATTTCTCCAGGTGGAAAGGCGTTGGCGATTGTGATTGGGTTCGAGGGTTGTTTGCCTTTGATAAAGAAAACCTTTTTGACCGCATCATAGCTGGCTTCTTTTCCCCGTAGCCATTCGGTCAGGCGTTCGTCTGTCGTCGCATCGGGGTGAGAAAAAATCACAAACAGAGAGTGCTGCTTTACTTTCGCTGTGCGCTTGGCGGGCACCGGTTCTTCTGGTTCAGGCGAAGGGGGCTGTGGTTCTGCTTTAGGTGCTGGCGGCGGCGTGGCGGCCTTTGCTTTGGCGCGGCGTTGTTTGGGAATAACCACATAAACGAAAATAGCCGCAGCCACGACCCCCAGCACTAATGAAGCAATAGCGAGCAAGAACGGAAGTGAAGTGGTGTCCATCTCATTGAGTCCTATCTGTCGGCGCTTAGGCCCTATTATTTAGTCGTAAAATAGCGGCATTCAGTGTTAACGCAAGCGCCACCCAAAGACAAGGAAGCATACCAGTAGAGTGAACCGCGAGCTGAGCATGCACCACCTGTATATAAAAACTAAAGAATCAACAGCCTAGCAGCGTTTTGGCGTGTTCAGATATAAAAAAGCACCACCTAAGTGATGCTTTTCATTCATAAGGGTTCGGCTTAACAAGCAATCTAGCCAATACGATCGTAGCCGTTAGCCATAAACGGGTAATCGGTGTAGCCCTTTTCATCACCGCCGTAGAACGTTTCATGGTTCGGCTCGGTAAGGGGGGCATTCACTCGGAAGCGTTCCGGCAAGTCGGGGTTAGCGATATAAGGGCGGCCAAAGGCTACGGCATCGGCGGTGTTTTGATTAATGCGTGACTCCGCGCGTTCTGCGTCGTAGTTGCCGCAGTAAATCAGGCTGCCGTTAAAGCGCTTGCGCATTTGCTCACGAAAGCCGTCAGGAAAAGTGATATCGCCACCGATCCAGTTAGGCTCGTTTAAATGCAGATAGGCTAAGCCGCGTTTGGACAATTGTTCCGCCAGATAGAAAGCCATGGCTTCAGGTTCATCATCGGTCAGGCCGAACAGTTCGATAAAGGGCGTCAAGCGAATGCCCACACGCTGTGCACCGAAAACTTCAATTACCGCATCGACCACCTCTAGCGGGAAGCGGGCGCGGTTTTCCAACGAGCCGCCGTACTGGTCGGTGCGCTGGTTGGTACCGGTGGCCAGGAACTGGTTAAGCAGGTAGGCGTTAGCCGCGTGGACTTCCACCATGTCGAAGCCTGCGCGTTTGGCGCGAACAGCGGCTTGGCGGTAGTCATCAACAATGCCGGGGATCTCATCGGTTTCCAGTGCCCGGGGCGTGCTGGTAGGGTGCTGGCCAGCAGTGCCGTCTTCAAATTCAACAAAGCACTGAGCGCCTTCGCCTTTTAACGCGCTAGGGGCAACAGGCTGTTGGCCATTCGGTTGCACCATTTCATGGGATACACGCCCAACGTGCCACAGCTGCAGCGCGATACGGCCACCTTTGGCATGCACCGCATCCACCACGCCTTTCCAGCCCGCTTCTTGTTCATCCGTCCAGATGCCTGGCGTATACACATAACCCTTCGCAGTAGGGGAGATGTTGGTTGCTTCACTAATAATCAGACCTGCGCCTGCCCGCTGACCGTAATAGGCTTCCTGCAGGGTGCCCGGCACGCTATCTGGAGTGCGCGAGCGTGTCAGCGGCGCCATGATGACTCGGTTTGGGATCGACAAACTGCCTAACTGAAGAGGGGTGAAAAGCGTTTCATACGCCATGAGCAAACTCCTTTTGGAAGCGGTCAATTAAATCGTGGCGAACAGAATAGACCAGTTTACTAGTAAATGCTAACTCAGTAATTGCTAGCCGCTACGGCGCAGTCATGGGATAAGATTTTTGAAGGAAAAACAAACCCCCGGCAACGCAATAAACCGGGGTATAGGTAAAGGGTTGCTTAGGCTCTCTGCCAAGGCCAGCGGCGCTTGGCTGGTGTGTTGATTTGCTCAATAGCGTTGGTCAGCGCCAGCATGATGGCACTTAACTGGCGGTGGCAAACGGCGCTGCTCAGCACGCCGGGGCACTGCTTGAGGAGTAAGTCACACTGCTGTGAGGCAATGAATATTTGCTCGGTGACGGGAGGGGCGAAGAGCGGCTTCGCTTGCTGGCTGCAGCGGGTTAGTTCCCGTGACAGTAGGGTGAGCATGCTGGTGTCTAGCCAGCAGGGCAGCGGGTCGTCTAGCCGACCGGCAATCGAGTGTTGCACTGCTTCGAAAGAGGTGCGTAGAAAAATAAACGTTTGGCGAAGCTGGCGCTGTTCACTAGTCATGGTACTTATCCATAGTACTTACTCTTAGTACTTATCCATAGAACTTACTCATAGAGCTCATTCATAGTACTTATCGTTACCTCAACTGATCGTCACCTCAGTTAAATGAGATCATGAAAAGATAGTGTTTCTCATTTGCATCTTTAGTGACGATAGCGCTGGTTAATCGTACTGTCAATCTTGGGCTATCAATGCGGTTATCTATTCGCTACTTATCCATTGCCTGATAGAGCTGCCAATCGTTGTTAGTGAGTGGCTCGGCGCCGTGTTGAGTGACCACTACGGTATCACTGATGCCTACGCCCCACTGGCCAGGAACGCGTAAACAGAGCGGTAAGTGGAAGACCATGTTCTCTTCGAAGGGACGATGCAGGCCTTGGGCAATATAGCCGGTGCCTTCAACCCAACTAGGAGGGAACTGCGCACCCACAGCGTAGCCAAATACCCCCGAGAAGAACAGTTGATCACGGGTAGGTGCCAGCAGTGCATCCGCTGCCTTCGCGGCATCATCAAAGGTGTTGCCTGGTTTCATATGGCTGCACAGGGTTTCGAACAGCGAGCGGCACAAGTCGCGGGTGGCGGTTAATTCGGCGCTAGGTTTTCCAGTCACCGCTGTGCGCATCATCGGCGCGGTATAGCGCTGGTAAGCGGCGCCAAATTCTAAAAATATCGGTTCATTGGGCTGTATGACGCGACGCTTGTGGTTCACGTGAATCACGCCGATGCGGTGTCCGCTGGTCACGATAGGCTGCAAGCTCATAAACTCGCTACCGTTTTCTAGCAGTGCTTTAGCGCCGATGGCCGCAATATCGTTATCGGTCATGCCAGGGCGAATAGCGGCCATCGCAGCCTCTAAACCTGCCGCAGTGATTCGTGCACTTTCGCTGAGCATTTCAAGTTCGGCGCTACTTTTAACAATACGAATCGTATCGAGCAGATCACCTGCTTCACAGAAGCGCTCTTTACCTACTGAGCGGGCCAGCGCGTCCATCACGCCCACTCGCAAACCGCTGCTCCAGCCATCAATGCCAATTTGCTCGCAAGCAGTGAGTAAGTCCGCGAGCGGCGTGATGATTTCATCCAGGTTTTCCCATCGGTAACCAATGATTTCGTCGACACGGGCGGTGACCACTGCCGCCCCTGTTTCAATGGATGCCACCTGCAGTACCAGTTGTGTAGGTGTGCACACTAAGCAGGCGTGAACCGATACCTCGAAGGTGTGGTAGCCGGTTAAGTAGTTAATGTCGGCAGGGTCGGTGAGCAGTAATGCATCCAGTCCGCGTTGTGCCATTGCATGGCGCACTTTGTCTAGGCGCGTTTGGTATTCGGCAGGTGCAAAGGGCAACTCACTTTGGGCAAGCGTCTCGGCAAGGGCTGTGCGGTAGTGTTGATAATCCATAGCGGTCTCCGGTGGGGGCTATGGTGAGTATAGGCAGCTGCTCTAGCGTTACACCGCTGTGGTTATCAACGCTAGCAATAGTAGCGAGTTGTGCCTCAATCGTACCCGGTAATAAGACGCGCACAGGAAGCACGTGGCCTCGCCCTCAATGGGAGCGGTGCATAAAAACGTGCGGTGATTATTTTCAGCGTGATGAGCGTGTGTTTTATGTCCGAGTGTTGCTTTTTTAATAACATTTGTCTTGTGGGGAAAGGTGTTATTCGCCTCTATAAGCCCATTTAATGCTGTTGCTTGCGCATTTGTACGTCGGTCTATATGATCAAATTGGTTAAAATAATCAACAAAAGGAAGGTGGCAAATGCAACCTCAAGCGTCTTCTGGTCATGTCGCGTCTTACTACGCGGCATCGTCAAACTCCACATCTCAAAGGCCCATGCTGGAGGGGGATGTTGAATGTGATGTCTGTGTCGTGGGGGCTGGCTTTACGGGCATCTCTGCAGCACTACATTTGGCGGAGCGTGGTCATCGGGTAGTGGTGCTGGAAAGCGTGGCGATTGGCTTTGGGGCGTCCGGGCGCAACGGTGGCCAGATCGTTAATAGCTATAGCCGTGATATGGATGTTATTGAGAAACAAAACGGCGCTGAAACCGCTCGGGCGCTGGGTGCAATGGCATTTGAGGGTAACCAGATTATCCGTCAGCGCATTGAAAAGTATCAGATCGACTGCGACCTAAAAGAAGGCAACTTATTTGCCGCTTGTAACAAGAAGCAGTGGGAAGGCTTAAAGGAGCAAAAAGCCTTATGGGAGCGTTACGGCCATCAGAAACTTGAGCTGTTGGAAGGTGAAGAGGTCAGACGAGAAATAGGCAGCGATCGTTATGTGGGGGCATTGGTAGATCACTCTGGGGGGCATCTTCATCCTCTCAATTTGGTGCTGGGGCAGGCGGCGGCGTTGGAGTCGTTGGGTGGCAAGATTTTTGAGCACTCCCCCGTGACTCGCGTAGAGCATGGTGAGCCGGTGACGCTGCATACGCCCAAGGGTCGCGTGACTGCTCAACGGGTCGTTATGGCTGGCAATGCCTATTTGCAAGGGTTGCTACCCAAGCTGGAAAGCAAGGCAATGCCGTGCGGCACCCAGATTATTACCACTGAGCCGCTGTCTGCAGAGTCAGCAGCACGATTACTACCTAACGATAAAGCGGTAGAGGATTGTAATTATCTCTTGGATTACTACCGCCTGACCGCCGATAACCGTTTGCTGTATGGCGGCGGGGTGAACTATGGCGGTCAGGAGTCCGCGAGTATTGAGGCAGCTATTCGGCCAAAGATGCTGGCTACTTTTCCTGAACTTGGCGATGTGCGCGTCGATTACGCCTGGAGTGGTAACTTTTTGCTGACACTTAACCGCCTGCCGCAGTTTGGCCGCATTAATAGCAACGTTTACTACGCTCAGGGGTATTCTGGCCACGGGGTGACGTGCTCTCATTTGGCTGGCAAGTTAGTGGCAGAAACGATCAGTGGTGAAGAGACGCGTTTTGAAGCGTTTGCACAGATTTCCCATCTGCCAATGCCCGGTGGACGGCTGTTACGTGTGCCGCTTTCTGCCATGGGAGCGTGGTTCTACGCCATGCGTGACCGGCTGGCGGTTTAGCGCCGATTAGTTTGGTGATTGCTCGGAAACGGGCTGGCGAATACATTCGTCAGCCCGTTTTTTATTTGCCACGGATGCTCACAGATAACACGGCATAAAAAGCTAATAGAAGGACAGGGGGCAGCATAAGACAGGCAGAAGCAATAAGAGAGACGCCGAGCAGCGCCTCTCTCTATTCTCTTGGTGGGTTCTATTGGTGGTTTATCAGCTTATACGTGGCGCAGGTACCAGTCATACTCCATGGCACTAACTTCGCGCATGGTTTCGGCGCGCTCTGCTTGGCGGTTGGCAATGAACACTTCAATAAAGTCTTCGCCAAGCTGTTCGCCAAGTACACGGTTGTTGCTTAACAGGTGCAGCGCTTGGGTCCAGCTGTTAGTTAGCTGGGGTGCGATTTGGTCATAGGCGTTGCCGATGATTGGCTCCGCAGGTGTAGTCTGCTGAGTTAGGCCATGGTGGATAGAGGCCAGTACGGTGGCTAGTAACAGGTAGGGATTAACATCGGCACCCGCTACGCGGTGTTCTATGCGCCGCGCTTCTTTTGGCCCGGCGGGAACGCGTATGGCCACAGAGCGGTTATCGTATCCCCAGGTAGGTGCCAAGGGCACATAGAGTCCTTCCTGAAAACGGCGGAACGAGTTTAGGTTGGGAGCCAGCAGTGCCATGGAGTCTGGCATCAGCTCCAGCAGTCCTCCTACGGCGTGTTGCAGTGCGGTGCTCTCCAGCGGATCGTCGCCGTTTTCGGCAAAGATATTGTGTCCGTTGCTATCTACCAGACTGACGTGAACATGGGTGCCGCTACCCGCTTCTAAGCCGTAAGGCTTGGCCATAAAGGTAGCTTCAAAGCCGTGCTTTAATGCAACGCCCTTGATCAATCGCTTGAGTAGTACCGAGTGGTCGCAGGCGCTTAACGCATCATCTGTGTGAATCAGATTGGCTTCAAACTGGCCGGGTGCACACTCTTTCAATACCGTATCCAGCGGCAAGCCTTGCGCCTGGGCGGCACTCTGCAAGTCATTGATAAACTCAGCGTACTCGTCTAGCTCAAGCACCGAATACAGCTGACTTTGAGTGGCTCGCTCGCCGCTGCAGGGGGACTGCGGTGGCTGAATCAAGTTTTCTTCGTCGCGTAAACGATCAACCAGATAAAACTCTAACTCAAGGGCGACGACAGGGGTTAAACCACGCTCGGAGAACTGCTCAAGAATGCGCCGCAGAATCTGGCGAGGATCGGCAAAAAAAGGCGCGCCGTCCATCTCCTCCATGGTCATCAATAGCTGGCCATACTGGTTGTTATTCATCCAGGTGACCGGATTGAGCGTGCCGGGAATGGCGCGACATACGCGGTCGCCGTCGCCGCTGGAAAGCCCCAGCCCCGTCTCTTCAACGGTGTTGCCATTGATGTCCAACGCAAATACCGAAGCAGGCAAATAAATGCCTTTTTCAAACACTTTGCCAAGGTTATCGCTAGGGATACGTTTACCACGAATGACACCGTTAAGATCACTGATTAACAGGTCAATGCTGGTGATCTCTGGGTGATTGTCAAGAAAGTCCGAGGCTACGTTTTGAGCGTCTGTGTTATTGGCAGAGGACATACGTTGTACCTTATTTTTATGCCGTTTTAGTTGTGTTTCTGCTAACAGTATCCTTGCTTCGGCAGCCGCTTGTGTCAAATATTTAATAACAAAAATAGTGTCATTATTTTTTGTCGGTAACAGATGTGTTTTTTAATTCTTTGTTTATCAATGATTTAATATGTTTTTTCATAAAAATACTATTTTGCTATTGGAAAATAAAACAAGCCACGCTATGTTGAAGTGACTGTTGAATAAAACATAACAACTGACAAAGTGGTTTGACTATGCAAGCAACGCATTCCCCACGCCCACTGGTGGGTGTTATCGCCTGCTGCCGAGAAGTGGAAGGCCATCCCGCGCAGATAGTGACCGATAAATTCCTGCAGGCGCTTTACCACTACGGCATCACGCCGGTGATTCTTCCTGTGTTAGCCGCCGATACATTGACGCCCGAGCAGCATGCTGAACAGGCCATTGCTCTGTTGGGCAGCCTGGATGGCTTGCTGCTAACTGGCAGTTATACCAACGTCGCTCCTGACCGCTATGGTGCAGAACGCGCCCCAGAGAATACCCGTGCTGACGCACGGCGAGATGAAGCGGCACTTTGCTGGGTGCACGAGGCATTACGTCAGGCGTTGCCTCTATTTGGCATTTGTCGCGGCTTTCAGGAAATGAATGTCGCCTTTGGAGGCACCCTTCATCAGGCAGTTCAAACGCTACCAGGCATGCTCGATCATCGTGAGCCGCCCGCTGACGACATGGCGGGCCATTATGCGCCCTCTCATACGGTAAAGATCCGCCCGGATGGCGCCCTGGCGGCGCTCTATAGCAGCGAGCATGCTGAGGTGAATTCACTGCACCAGCAGGGGATTGATCAGCTTGCACCAGGTCTGGATGCAGAAGCCTGGGCACCTGATGGATTAGTTGAAGCGATTTCGGTGCGCGACGCGGCTGCGTTCGCCCTGGCTGTGCAGTGGCATCCGGAGTGGCGTCCTAAAGAACATCCTTTCTATGACGCACTATTTCAGGGGTTTGCGGCGGCCTGCCGTCAGCATCGTACCCAACGCGCCGCCCAGCCAGTTAATAGCTGAATGCTTGTTGCAACGACTTGAACAGGAGCCGACCTATGCAGACCCAGGACTATCAGGCGTTGGATCGCCAACACCACCTTCATCCATTCACTGACTTTAAATCACTTGGCGAAGAGGGTAGCCGCATCATCACCCACGCCGATGGGGTATACATTTACGACAGCCAAGGCAATCGTATTCTTGATGGTATGGCGGGTCTTTGGTGCGTCAATCTCGGCTACGGCCGGCAAGAGTTGGTGGATGCCGCCAGCGAGCAGATGCAGCAGTTGCCGTATTACAACAACTTCTTTAAAACCACCCATCCTCCGGCAGTAAAGCTGGCCGCTAAGCTGAGTGAGCTGGCACCCGAGCATATCAATCATGTGTTCTTCACGGGTTCCGGGTCTGAAGCCAACGATACCGTGCTGCGCATGGTGCGGCGCTACTGGGCGATCAAAGGCAAGCCGGAGAAGCAATGGGTCATCTCGCGTGAAAATGGTTATCACGGCTCTACTGTCGCGGGCATGAGCCTTGGTGGCATGGCGCCGATGCATGATCAAGGTGGCCCGTGTGTGCCGGGGATTAGCCATATTTGCCAGCCTTACTGGTTTGGTGAAGGGCGCGACATGAGTCAGGAAGCCTTTGGCAAGCAGTGTGCCCAAGCGTTAGAAGAGCAAATTCTGGCGTTAGGTGAAGACAAAGTGGCGGCGTTTATTGCTGAGCCGGTGCAGGGTGCAGGCGGTGCAATCATTCCGCCGGACAGCTATTGGCCAGCGGTGAAAGAGGTGTTGGCCAAGTACGATATTCTGTTGATTGCCGATGAAGTGATTTGCGGGTTCGGGCGTTTAGGCGAGTGGTTTGGCAGTACTCACTATGGCTTACAACCTGACCTGATGCCGATTGCCAAAGGGTTGTCGTCGGGCTATCTGCCCATTGGCGCGGTGCTGGTGGGAGATCGCGTGGCCGATACGCTGATCGAAGACGGCGGTGAGTTCTTCCACGGTTTTACTTATTCCGGCCACCCTGTGTGTGCAGCGGTTGCGCTTAAAAACCTCGAATTGCTGGAAAGTGAACGGGTAGTCGAGAAAGTCCGCGATGAATTGGGGCCCTATCTGGCTAAGCGTTGGCAGGAACTGGCTGAGCATCCGTTAGTGGGTGAAGCCCGTTCGTTGGGCTTGATTGGGGCACTAGAGCTGGTCGCCGACAAGCGCACCGGTGAACGCTTCGATAAGTCTCTTTCCGCGGGCAACTTGTGTCGTGATTTGTGCTTTGAGCATGGCCTGGTGATGCGCTCAGTGGGCGATACGATGGTGATGTCTCCGCCGCTAATTATCACTCGCGATGAAATCGATGAATTGGTCAGTAAGGCACGTTTGGCGTTGGATAAAACCGCTGAAAAGCTGGCGATAACACACCCTATGGAGAGTGCATAATGGCGGCAGATACACCGAAAACCCTCGCCGACTGGCAATCAAAAGCCGCATCACTGAGCTTTGAAACGCGCGCTTTCATTAATGGTGAGTTTGTCGCTGCCGCTGATGGTAGCACGCTGAGCAGTATCAACCCTGCCACCGGACATGTTCTTGCTGAGGTGGCCAGCTGCGATGCGCAAGAGGCTGAGCTTGCAACGCAAGCAGCCCGTGCAACCTTTGAAAGTGGTGTCTGGTCGCGTTGCCACCCGAGTAAGCGTAAGCGGGTGCTACTGCGTCTAGCCGAGCTGGTAGAGACACACCGCGATGAACTGGCGCTGTTAGATACGTTGGACATGGGCAAGCCGATTTCCAGTTCGCTAGGTGACTTGGCAGGCACCGTCGCCTGTCTGCGCTATCAAGCGGAGTGTATCGACAAGCTTTACGGTGAAGTGGCTCCTACTGGAGATCGTGCGCTAGGGTTGGTGCTGCGCGAGCCAATGGGCGTTATCGCTGCCATTGTGCCGTGGAATTTCCCACTAATGATGACGTCGTGGAAGATTGCTCCGGCACTGGCGGCAGGCAACAGCGTCATTCTCAAACCGTCGGAAAAATCACCTTTGTCAGCGCTGCGCTTGGCCTACCTTGCCAAGGAAGCGGGTATTCCCGATGGCGTCTTTCAGGTGCTGCCAGGGTACGGCCATACGGTGGGCAAGGCTCTGGCACTTTCCATGCAGGTTGATGGTCTGGCGTTTACCGGCTCCACCGGTGTGGGTAAACAGCTGATGCAGTACGCGGGACAATCCAACTTGAAACGCGTGTTTCTGGAGTGCGGTGGCAAAAGCCCCAACATCGTTTTTGCCGACTGCCAACACCTTGATTCCGTCGCCCAAAGCGCTGCGGAAGCTATTTTCCACAACCAAGGCGAAGTCTGTATTGCCGGTTCGCGCCTGCTGGTGGAAAACAGCATTCGCAAAGATTTTGTGGCTCGCGTAGTGAAAGCTGCTGAGCACATGCAGCCGGGAGACCCGCTCGATCCGGGTAGCTTCATGGGTGCCATGGTTGATGAAGCGCAGTACCAACGAGTACTGGCGTATATTCGCCAAGGCGAAAGCGAAGGCGCCACCCTGAAACTGGGCGGCGAGCCTAGCGATTCCAATGGGTATTTCCTGCCGCCTACGGTCTTCGATGATGTGACTCCCGAAATGCGTATTGGCCGCGAAGAAATATTTGGCCCTGTGCTGAGTGTGTTTGGGTTCGACAGCGAAGAGCAAGCCATTGCTCTGGCCAATGACAGCGACTACGGCCTTGCTGCCGGCGTTTGGAGTCAAGATATTGACCGCATCATGCGGGTCTCTCGGCGGCTGCAATCCGGTCAGGTCTATGTGAATAACTGGGCCGGTATCGATCAGACCGTTCCCTTCGGCGGTGTTAAGCAGTCGGGCAATGGACGCGATAAATCGCTTCACGCGCAGGAGAAATACTGTGAAGTGAAGACGGTATGGATGTCGCTTAGCCCTTAAAACATCTTTACCACGTATTGATTTGAGTCATCCACAGCGCCAGACGCCGCCGTATAAGCGGTGGCTCTGGCCATGGCTTCCCTGTGCCTGAGCGCCGTATCAGAAAGGTAATAACAATCTCTGCGATGGTCTCTGCAATGGTCTCAGCGATGACCAGCACAACGGTTTCTAACGCGGTTACATCACTATCAACACCAACAACAAGCAAATGCTGAGTGAGGACATTATGTCGACCGACACCACTGTTAAGGAAGATCAGGAAATACCACGGCCAAGTTTAAAAGCGACCATGATCCCCATTGTGTTTATGGCAGCATCTTTGGGCGTATTTATTGGCTACTTCGAAACGGATCCGCACTTGCCGCTGTTTTTAAGTGCGATTGTGGCAACGGCGGTGGCCCTTGCGACGGGTAGCCGCTGGAAAAAGCTTGAAGCGGGCATCATGCGCTCTATTGGCCTGACGACTCAGGCGATTGTCATTCTGATCATTATCGGCACCATTATTGGCTACTGGATTGCTGGTGGGATTGTGCCCACGATGATCTATTACGGCCTGAGCATTCTGGCACCTGATTACTTTTTGGTCGCGGCGTGCTTAATTTGCTGTTTGGTATCGTTGGCTGGTGGCAATGCCTGGACGGCGGCCGGCACCATTGGTATCGCCTTGATGGGCGTCGGTGAAGGGCTAGGCCTTAACCCGGCCATGGTCGCGGGAGCTGTGATCTCCGGCGTGTATTTTGGTGACAAGATTTCTCCGCTTTCCGAAACCACCAATATGGCGCCAGGTGTGGTTGGTGTCGATCTGTTTGAACACATTCGCTATATGCTATACACCACGGTTCCTGCGTTAGCGGTTGCTCTGGTGCTTTACACCATTATTGGCCTGAACATGACGCCTTCCGGTGATGGCGCGGCACAGGTAAACGAGTTACAGCAGAGCCTCAATGAGCTGTTTATCATTAGCCCCTGGCTGCTACTGGTGCCAGCGGCCGTCATCGTGATGATGATTAAGAAAGTACCTGCCATTCCGGCACTTTCTATCGGTTCGCTGATGGGAATTGTCTGTGCAATTGTGGTTCAGGGCGTCCCGTTAGGCGATAGCTTTACTATTTTTGTGGAAGGCTACGCGGTAGACACTGGAAACGTTACGGTGGACGACCTGCTAACCAACGGCGGCGTTAGCGCCATGATGTGGACGGTTTCGCTGATCATTATCGCGATGAGTTTTGGCGGGATTCTTGAGTCAGCAGGGTTCTTTCGCACCATCGTGGAAAGTCTGCTCAAACTGGCCAAGACTACTGGCAGCCTGATTGCTACCACAGTGGCAACATCGATGGCCGCTAACGTCGTAGGTTGCGATCAGTATCTCAGTATTATTCTGCCTGCCCGTATGTATGCCAGCGAGTACAAACGTCGCTCGCTCAAACTGAAAAACCTGTCTCGCACAGTGGAGGATGCTGGCACCATGACATCACCACTGGTGCCCTGGAATACCTGCGGTGCCTTTATGTTTGCCACGCTTGGGGTCAGTGCCTTTAGCTACGCGCCCTACGCCTTTCTGGCGCTGCTGAGCCCGATGTTCGCGATTATTTATGGCTTTACCGGCTTCCGTATCGCCTATGAAGATGGAGCGAAAACGGCAAGCGCCGACTCGGAGTTGGCGGGAGTTCGTAGCGCCTGAACGGAACATGATGATTGAGGCTGATCAAGACGATTATTTTTTCATAAC
Source organism: Halomonas sp. 3A7M (assembly GCF_014897875.1). Classification (NCBI taxonomy): domain Bacteria; kingdom Pseudomonadati; phylum Pseudomonadota; class Gammaproteobacteria; order Oceanospirillales; family Halomonadaceae; genus Halomonas; species Halomonas sp. 3A7M. Next base: position 3,966 of record NZ_JABUZD010000024.1, on the reverse strand, counting down.
GCCACGTTAATTGAGAGCTTGCCCCACAGCCGTGGGTTTTTTTTTGCGCTATTATGTGCCCGTCAATAGACCGTCAACGTAATTTAATTTACTTATTGATAGGGAGTGAAAAAAGCATGTCGGATGACGTGGGTGCGAGCTTGCGCTCCTTGCGCAAGCAGCGAGGGATTTCGCAGCGTGAACTGGCAAAGTTGTGTGGGGTTACCCACTCAAGTCTTTCGCTAATAGAGCAAGGAAAAGTTAGCCCATCAGTCAGTTCCCTGAAGAAAATCCTAAACGCATTCTCTATGAGCGTCGGTGATTTTTTTACGATGGATCTTGATAGTCAGGAGCAGATTTTCTATTCGGCGGATGACTTGGTTGATATCGCATCCGGTGATATTTCCTTCAAGCTTGTCGGGGCAAATCGGCCTAACCGTGCGCTGGCGTTTATGGTGGAGCGATATCTGCCGGGTGCGGACACTGGGCAAGCCATGATTACTCACTACGGTGAAGAGGCTGGCTTTGTTGTAGAAGGCGAGATCGAAATCATTGTGGGCAGCACCGCCAGGCGCTTAGGGCCGGGGGAGTCTTATTATTTCAAGACAAGCGTTCCGCATCGTTTCCGAAATATTAGTGATGCCCCCTGCAAGATAATTAGCTGCGCTACGCCCGGTAAGGCGTTCTGATATTACTGGTTTGTATTGTGCGGCAATTGTCGCAGTAATGATGTTGTGCACATAGCTTGGGCACTGCCCAACGTTAGCGGGTGAGTAGAAAGAGCCCTTGCAGGAAATAGAAACCCCCAATACCGGTCACGATCCAGCGCGTCCAGGTGCGGAAGTTGGCATCAGTGAGGCGCTGCAAAATACGGTTGCCGGTGTGGGTGCCAAAGATCGCAAACGGCGCTGCTAGCAGCACAATACCCCATTCGCTGGTGCTAAGCGCCATGGCTGCGCCCAGATAAAAGAGAATCTTGATGCTGTGAGCCACCACCTGAATCATCGCCTTGGTGGATACCACTTGTCGTCGATCCATTTGGGAGCGCACAAACAAGATATCAATCAGTGGCCCAGAAACCCCCGCCGCAATGGTAAGGCTCCCAGCGGCAATGCCACAACCTAGCGCGTGGCTGGCGCGATTAGCATCTAAGTGAAACCAACGTTTGGGAATCCATACAAGTATTGGCATTAAGCCAATTAATAGGGAAACCGTCGCGGTATTGGGGCTATAGCTGAACAGCAGCAGCAAAGCTGCGGCGATCAATACGCCCAATGTCATCAGCATAACAATTCGCCAGACGATAAAGCGTCGCGACAACCATGCTCGTGATCCGTTAGACGTGAGTTGAATGACCCCGTGTACGGCCATGGCAGTCCCTGCAGGAAACATGATCAGCAGAAACCACAGCAGTACCAAGCCGCCCGCCATGCCAAATACGCCAGACAGCATCGATGTCAAAAACACGACACTAATTAAGGCCAAGCCACTCATTAGAGACATGGGTGGAGCCCTTAACTACGACAAAACGGCCAGACCTGATAAAACTTGCGGCACTTAAACTCTGCTTCGCAAGCGTTGAGCTGCGCTTGATAACGGTTAGCGCGGGCAGCCACTTGGCTGCCTGCACGCAGCACGTGGGGTTTACTGCGATAGGAGCCTCGCTGATAGCCACCTGCGCCTTCATGGTAAGCGTAGTAAAGGTGTTCAGGGTTACTCAGCGAGATACCTGCCTGCTGCTGAGAACGGCGGTTATACCAGCCAATAAAATCCGTAGCGTGCTTCATATGGGTTCGGCGGGCAAACAGACTGCCCGCTTGATCCTCATACTCCTCCCAAACGGGGTCTTGGGCTTGGGCATAGCCTTTGGCGGAGGAGGGGCGTGGGCCGGGAATAAAGCCTAGGTAATATTTGCGGTCCGGGCGCACATGGCTGCGAAATGAAGACTCCTGCTGAATAAATGACATCTGTGTGGCAATCGGTGTGCCCCATTTCTCTTCGGATTCCCGAGCATAGTCATACCAGCTTGGCTGCTCACGAAAGATTTCACAGATATTGCTCTGATCTTCCGGCGGGCTAGGTGCAAAAATTGCGCAGCCTGAAACTGCCAGCACGGCGCACAGCACCATCAATAGGCGAAGCGTTGAGAGAAGCACCGAATTATCAACAGGGTGGCGCATGGCAAAATCCTTGTGAATAAGTTTTTTTTACTAGGCATACAGTGTGATGCTCAACACGGTCTAAGCCTACCTCGCCTAGCGAAGTAGTAACTCTAAACAGCGGCGCAGCCGTTGGGCTTCACGCACTAATGTCTCTCCCGATAGCATGCCCACGCCCATTACCAATCCTGTCCGTGGGTCCTTGTCAGCGCACACGGGGCTTAGCGGGCGAACAATTAAGTGTTCTTTGAGCAGTGCTTGGGCAAGTGCTACATCATTAACCCCAGGCTCAAACTCAACGCACAAGCTAATCGCGCTAGTCGGGGGGGACACATTGCGTACTTTGGGTAGTGAGCTAAGCTGGTCGTGCAGCACCTGCTGACGGCCTAGATAGTCGCGCTGGATGCGGCGACACCAGGCGTCTAAGTCACCATCAAAAATAAACTGCGCTAATACCGCTTGATCAAGCATACGGCCTTCGCGAAACAACTCGCTGCGTAGGCGGTTCATTGGACCTGCCAAATGGCGTGGCACCACCAAATAACCAAGCCGCAGGCCGGGAAACATCATTTTAGAGAATGAGCCTACCAGTAAATGGCGTTCCGAGTTGGGATCAAACAGCAGGTTAGTGTGATCGTCGCGGGTGAATTCGTAATCGTCTTCAACGATGTAGGTGGGCGATAACGCATCGCAAAACTGCTGCTTATGAGCAGCGCGTGTGGGTACGCTGAGCGGGTAGTGATGAGAGCCGGTCAAATATGCGAGCGCAATATTACCGGTCGTCTGCGGTAACTCATGCCCACTATCGGAATACCAAGGCAGCATCTCAATCGAAAGCCCTGTTGCAGTGAATACATTGCGTGCCCCCCAATAACAGGGCGATTCCATCGCCACGGTATCGCCCACATCGGCCAATGCCATGGCGCATAGCTCAATACCGTTATGGGTACCATCGGTGATGATGATCTGCTCAATATCGCAATGAATATTGCGCCAGCGCGCCAGAAACTCACGGATTGCACGCTTAAGCGGCCCATAGCCACCGGTAGAGTAAGAGAGCAGTAAGGCATTTTGCGGCACGGTGACGCTGGCATACAGCTGACGCCACTTGCGCATTGGAAACTGGGCGATATCCGGTATGCCAGGCACAAAGGCACCGCTTTGAACGGTGCTGGCGCCAGGCCAACGCAACACTTGTTGAGCGCGTTTTGAAAGTTGAACGCTGGTTGATGTGGTCGCGACAGAAGTTTCCTTCTTACAACTCCAAGTGCCCTTGCCATGAAACGTCGTTAGTAGGCCTTCTTCAATGAGCGAGGCTATGGCACGGGACAGTGTGTGTCGCGCAACGCCCAACGTTAATGCCAACTGACGGTGCGACGGCAATCGAGTTTGGTTTGGCCACGCCTTAGTAACCGCCTGCCTCAATGCCTGCTCCAGTCGTACTTGTTTGCTTAAACGCTCAGGTTGCTGGGCATAGTGTTTTACAAGCTGCTGTAACACGTCCTGGCGGTCCATTCACATCCTCTTATTGTCATGATGCTCCCCGTTTAGATAGTAAAACAGAAAAGTGGTCTGGTTGAACGCGAAAGTGGTGCATTCGTTCACCAGCGCATTACTGCTAGCGTGCATACCATGTTGCAGATCAGGAGAAGATCATGAGCTTTATCGAACAGTGGTTACACGATGCAGTACCCACCCTGGTGGGTGGCGAGTGGCGCAAGGGTCAACAGACCTTTGCCGTCGATAACCCCGCAACCGGCGAGACGATTGCCCGGGCTGCCGACTTAGGCGCTGATGACGCCCGCGATGCGGTGGCCGCAGCGTATGC